>JBGUGW010000327.1:0-2151 GCA_045111695.1 Candidatus Cryptobacteroides sp.
GCGTCGAGCCCGGTACCGTCCATCTCCGCGTCCTCGAGCGCGGCATCCCCTCGCCGCTGCTCATCCTGTAAGAAAAAAAGGCTGACCCTTTCGGATCAGCCTTCTCTTTTGCGTTCCAGTACGGATTAGAGCTTCGGACCGGCCTTGACGAGGGCCTTGCCGGCGCGGTTGGATTCGTACTTGTGGAAGTTCTTGATGAAACGGCTGGCGAGGTCCTTCGCCTTCTCCTCCCAGATGGCGGGATCGGCGTAGGTGTCGCGCGGGTCGAGGATGCCGGTGTCCACCCCTTCGAGGACGGTCGGGACCTGCAGGTTGAAGAACGGGATCTTCTTGGTCGGGGCCTTGTCGATGCTGCCGTTGAGGATGGCGTCGATGATGCCGCGGGTGTCACGGATGGAAATACGCTTGCCGGTACCGTTCCAGCCGGTGTTCACGAGGTAAGCCTTGGCGCCGCTCTGCTCCATACGCTTCACAAGCTCCTCGGCATACTTGGTCGGGTGGAGCTCAAGGAAGGCCTGGCCGAAGCAGGCGGAGAAGGTCGGAGTGGGCTCGGTGATGCCGCGCTCGGTACCTGCGAGCTTGGCGGTGAAGCCGCTCAGGAAGTAGTACTTGGTCTGCTCGGAGTCGAGGATGGAGACCGGAGGAAGTACGCCGAATGCATCGGCGGACAGGAAGATGACCTGCTTTGCGGCGGGACCCTCGGAGAGCGGACGTACTATGTTCTTGATATGGTAGATAGGATAGCTGACGCGGGTGTTCTCAGTGACGCTCTTGTCATTGAAGTCGATGACGCCGTTGGCGTCCACAGTGACGTTCTCGAGGAGGGCGTCGCGGCGGATGGCATTGTAGATGTCGGGTTCGGACTCCTTGTCGAGCTTGATGACCTTGGCGTAGCAGCCGCCTTCGAAATTGAAGACGCCCTCGTCGTCCCAGCCGTGCTCGTCGTCACCGATGAGGAGGCGCTTGGGATCGGTAGAGAGGGTGGTCTTGCCGGTACCGGAGAGACCGAAGAAGATGGCGGTGTTCTCACCGTTCATATCGGTATTGGCCGAGCAGTGCATTGCAGCTATGCCCTTGAGAGGGAGGTAGTAATTCATCATGGAGAAGAGTCCCTTCTTCATCTCACCACCGTACCAGGTGTTGAGGATGACCTGCTCCTTGGATGTGACGTTGAAAGCAACGCAGGTGTCGCTGCGGAGGCCGAGCTCCTGATAGTTGTCAACCTTGGCCTTTGCTGCACAGTAAACGATGAAGTCGGGCTCCTGGTCGAACTCGTCCTGGTTCATCGGGCGGATGAACATGTTGGTGACGAAGTGGGCCTGCCATGCAACCTCCATGATGAAGCGGATCTTCATGCGGGTGTCCTTGTGGGTACCGCAGAAGCCGTCGACGACGAAGAGGCGCTTGCCGCAGAGCTGATTGATGGCGCGGGCCTTGACATCGGCCCAGACAGCCTCGGACATCGGGTGGTTGTCATTGGGATACTCGGGAGTGGTCCACCAGACGGTGTCCTTGGAGTTCTCGTCCATCACGATGTACTTGTCCTTAGGGGAGCGTCCGGTATAGACGCCAGTCATCACGTTGATGGCGCCGAGCTCGGTAACCTGACCCTTGTCAAAGCCCTCGAGACCGGGCTTGGTCTCCTCATTGTAAAGGACTTCGTAGGTGGGGTTGTAAAGAACCTCGGTGACGCCGGTGATACCGTACTTTGATAAATCCATCTTAGGCATAATGCAAAAAAATATTTTAAGTTTGACTAATTGATTCGTAATCATGCAAATTTAGCTCTTTTTTATAAGAAGTCAAACAAGAAATCATTACTTTTGTGTCAAGGAGGATACATTTCTCCATTTATATCGATTTATGTCCATGACCGCCGGAGAAATACTCAAGGAATACTGGGGTTTCGACAGTTTCCGTCCTATGCAGAGCGAGATCATAGAGGCCGCCCTGAAGGGGAGGGACGTACTCGCAATACTCCCGACCGGTGGCGGCAAATCGGTGTGTTTCCAGGTCCCGGCGCTGATGAAGGAAGGACTTGCCCTGGTCGTCACACCCCTCATCGCCTTGATGAAGGACCAGGTCCAGAACCTGAACGACCGGGGGATCAAGGCCATCTTCATCCATTCGGGCATGTCGAGACACGAAGTG
>JBGUGW010000328.1:0-4107 GCA_045111695.1 Candidatus Cryptobacteroides sp.
TGTAATTGAAGCCGCGAAGGGTTGTACAGTCTATGGCATACTTGTCCACTTTCTGGACCGGTGCCGAGCAGGAAAGGAGAACGGCTCCGAGGGCAGCCATCACGAAATAATTGAAGAAGAGGGTGTTTTTCATAAGGAGTTTCATAGCCTTAGTGTCATTGTCTGTGTAAAGTTAGGAAATCTATCCCAAAACAAAAGCCCTATTTTTGAAATTATGGGATGGAATGACTATATTTGAGCAAAACCACATCACTATGACTTCATGTTCATCGGCCTGCGGAAGGCAGGCAAAGACCATCTACGTTGACATCAACGCTCCCGCAGGAGGCGACGGATCCGCCAAGCATCCTTTCCTGCACATCAATGACGCCGCACAGGTCGCCCTTCCGGGCGACGAGGTGCTCGTGGCTCCCGGTATCTACCGCGAGTACGTGGATCCCAGGAACGCCGGAACCGAAGATGCGCGCATCACATACCGCAGCGCGGAGCCCCTCGGGGCGGAGATCACCGGCGCCGAGACTGTCAAGGACTGGAAGCATTTCCGGGACAATGTCTGGTTATGCCGCGTGGACAACAAGGTCTTCGGAGACTACAATCCCTATACGACCTTCGTCGGGGGAGACTGGTATTTCGCCCCTCCCACCAAGCATACCGGCGCAGTCTATCTCAACGGCAGGCAGCTCTACGAAGCGGATACGCTGGAAGAGTGCCTGGCAGGCAAGGTCTTCAAGCCTTCATGGGAGCCGGAGCAGACCATCTACAGGTGGTACACCGAGCAGGATGGTGACAGCACGGTCATATACGCCAATTTCCAGGGAAAGGATCCCAATGTGGAGCAGGTGGACATCAATGTCCGCCGCCGCTGCTTCTTCCCTTCCAGGACCGGTGTGGGATACATCACTTTCAGCGGTTTCAAGGTGGACAAGGCCGCCACGACCTGGGCTCCGCCAGCGGCGTTCCAGGACGGAATGGTCGGCCCGCACTGGTCCAAGGGCTGGATCATCGAGGACTGCGAGATATCCGACAGCAAGTGCTGCGGTATCTCGCTCGGCAAGTATCTCGACCCCGAGAACGATCATTTCTTTACCAACAAATATGTCAAGAGTCCCACCCAGATGGAGCGTGACGCCGTATGCCGCGGCCAGTATCACGGGTGGCTCAAGGAGAACATCGGCCACCATATTGTCCGCCGCTGCCACATCCATCACTGCGAGCAGACCGGCATCGTCGGCCGCATGGGCTGCGTGTTCAGCACCATCGAGGACAACCACATCCACAACATCAACAACATGCAGGAGCTCGGCGGAGCCGAGATCGCCGGCATCAAGCTTCATGCGGCCATCGACGTGACTTTCCGCCGCAACCACATCCATCATTGCACGATGGGCATCTGGTGCGACTGGGAGGCCCAGGGCACCCGCATTACGGGTAACCTGCTGCATGACAACCATATTCCCGATTCATGCCCAGAAGCCAGCAGCATGATGGCCAACCAGGACATCTTCGTGGAGGTGGCCCACGGCCCGACCCTTATCGACAACAATATACTCCTCTCCAAGTGCGCCATCCGCATGCCTACCGAGGGTGTGGCTTTCGTCCACAACCTCTGTCTCGGCTCCATAGCCGACGTGGGTTCCGGCACGGCTTTCTATGTCAAGGGCAATAAGGAGGAACGCTACACTCCCTATCATATCCCGCACCGCACGGAGGTCATGGGTTTCATGATCATCCTTCACGGAGACGACCGTTTCTACAACAATATCTTCATCCAGCACTATCCCGCCGAGGATACGCATTCGTCCGGAGACCTGGGAGGGGAGCAGCAGAGCATCAATCTCCGGGCAGGAACCTTCGTGTTCGATGGCTATCCGACTTATGAGGAGTGGATAAAGCAATTCCATATGGAGGCGCCCGCCAACATGTACGTGTGCATGGAACCGCACTTCAATCATCTGCCGGTATGGGCTTCGGGCAACGCCTATCTCGGCGGAGCGAGGGCTTGGGAAAAGGAGCCCGTCAAGCTCGTCAGCGACAGGCAGGTGAAGATTGAACTCGTCGAAAAGGACGGCGGCTATTTCCTTGAGACCGACTTGTTCGATGCCCTCGCATCCTTCAGGGGAGAGCTCGTGGATACCGCTCGCCTCGGCAAGGCCTTCCAGCCTGACCAGGCGTTCGAGAACCCTGACGGTAGCCCCATCACTTTCGACGTCGACTACAATGGCAGGCACAGGGAGTCCGAGGTCCTTCCGGGTCCTTTCGCCGTCGCCTCTGCTGAGATAAAGGTACTATAGATTTGATAACCAAACAATTGATAGCATGATTACAAGGAAACTACTTGCGCTTGCCGTCGCTTTTGCGGCCGCCTGCGCTCTCTGCTCGGCCCAGACTGACCAGATGCAGATCATTGAGAATGGTGGAACAGGTGAATACAAATCCGCCGCCATAGGCGACGCCAGCCTTCCCACCCACATGATTTACCGTCCTCTGGATATCAAGGGCTATGTCGCAGCCAACGGGAAGATTCCTGTGCTGCTCTATGCCAACGGCGCCTGCGCCAACAACAGCCTCGAGATGAGCCGCCTGTTGAGCGAAGTCGCATCGTACGGCTACATCATCCTTGCCATCGGACCTTACGAGGACATGCCGGATGACCGTTTCTATAATCAGTGGAAGGGCGTTGTGAGGGGCTGGTATCCCGAGACCAAGCCCATTGCCATCATGGGCAATGGCGAGAGGCTGACGCCTTATACCGAGGCCGAGCTTGCGGCACAGGCCGCCGAGCGCGAAGCCGCGCAGAAGGCTGCTGCCGCCGCTGCCAAGAAGAACAGGAACAAGAAGAACGCCGAACCTGCACCGGCTCCTTTCCGCACATATGCAAGGCAGCTTCTTGAGGCATTGGACTGGCTTACTGACCAGAACGCCGATCCCGAGAGCGAGTATTACCATCTGATCGACCTCGAGAAGGTTGCTGCGATGGGACAGTCCTGCGGCGGTGCCCAGGTGCTGGCGGTCGCCCATGACCCCAGGATCAAGACCTGCATGATATTCAACTCCGGCATAGGCGAAATGTCCATGAGCGGAGCTTCCAAGGGCTCCCTCGCCAACCTCCATACCCCCATGCTCTACATCAACGGAGGTACTGCCGACGTTGCTTTCGAGAATGCCAACGGCGACTGGGGCAGGATTGCGGATGACATCCCGGTGGTGAAGATATCCACCCTCGACGGCCATCACGGTACTTATTACGAGAAGAACGCCGGAGCATTCGCCGTCGTGGCCCGCATGTGGCTCAACTGGCAGCTCAAGGGCAAGACGGCCGACTCGGCGCTTTTCATGAACGACGATTACGAGAAGACCCTCTATCCCGAGTGGACCTTCGACAGGAAGAACTGGTAGGGCGGCGTGGTCTCACTGCATGCATTCCAGGTTTTCCTGATAGTGATGGCGGTGATCGCCATCGTGGTGTTCGTCAGCCTCTTCTTCGTCGACGCCGGCTATGGGAAGTTCTACCAGCCGAAATGGGGGCCCGGAATGGGCAACCGTCTCGGCTGGATGCTCATGGAGGCCCCGGTCTTCGTGGCCATGCTCTTGCTGTGGTGGCTTTCCGACCGGAGGGCTGACCCGGTGCGGCTGGTATTCCTGTTGCTTTTCGAGCTTCATTATTTCCACCGCTCGTTCATTTTCCCGCTGCAGATACGGGGCAACGGGACCATGCCTCTCAGCATCATATTGATGGGGGCGGTGTTCAACACTCTCAACGCCTTCATGCAAGGCGGATGGATATTCTATCTGTCCCCGGCTGACTATTATCCCGCAGGATGGATATGGAGCCTTCCGTTCATCGTCGGCACCGCGATATTCTTCTTCGGTATGGCTGTGAACATCCGTTCGGACTCCATCATCAGGCATTTGCGCAAGCCCGGGGATACGGCGCACTACCTCCCGAAAGGCGGGATGTTCAAGTATGTGACGAGCGCCAATTATTTCGGTGAATTCGTCGAATGGACGGGCTTCGCCATCCTTACATGGTCCTGGTCCGGTGCGGTCTTCGCGCTCTGGACCTTCGCCAACCTGGCTCCCCGTGCCGCGGGCATCCACGACATGTAT
>JBGUGW010000329.1:0-2691 GCA_045111695.1 Candidatus Cryptobacteroides sp.
TCCCCGGACAGGGGGCCCAATTCCCCGGAATGGCCAGTGAACTCTATGCCAGCGATTCTCGCGCCCGTGACCTTTTCGACCGCGCGAACGATATTCTGGGATTCGAAATCACGCATATAATGTTCGAGGGTACCGCCGATGACCTTAAGGCCACAAAGGTGACCCAGCCGGCCATCTTCCTGCATTCCACCATCCTTGCCGCATGCACCGACGATTTCCGTCCCGACATGGTGGCGGGCCATTCGCTCGGAGAGTTTTCCGCGCTGGCAGCCGCAGGGGCTATGTCTTTCGACGACGCCCTGCGCCTCGTCGCCATCCGCGCCGAGGAGATGCAGAAATGCTGCGAGGCCGTCCCCGGCACCATGGCTGCCATCATCGGCATGCCTGACGCCGCGGTGGAGGAGATCTGCGCGGCGGTGGACGGCATCGTCATCGCCGCCAACTACAACTGTGACGGACAGCTGGTTATCTCAGGAGAGAAGGCCGCCGTCGAGGAGGCCTGCGCCAGGATGAAGGAAGCCGGCGCCAAGCGGGCGCTGCCGCTCGCAGTGAGCGGTGCGTTCCACTCCCCGCTCATGGAGCCCGCGCGCCTCGAGCTCGGCAAGGCCATCGAGGCCACGCCCATCATGGAGCCTATCTGCCCCGTTTACCAGAACGTCACTGCGTCCGCCGAGACGGACCCGGCCAGGATCAAGTCCAACCTCCTTGCACAGCTCACTTCCCCGGTCCGCTGGACCCAGTCCGTCAAGGCCATGCTGGCCGACGGCGCCGATACCTTCGTGGAGCTCGGCCCGGGCACGGTCCTGCAAGGACTAGTGAAGCGGATTTCCGGCGCCGTGGGCGTCGAGGTCGCAATCGAAGGAAAACAGTGATTTTTATCCCCCTTGGAAAGGGGGATTTTTCGATTTTATTTGTTAACTTTGTTTGAATTTGTGCTTGGATTAAAAATCAAACACTAAACTGTAACAACAAATATGGCTAATGTAAAGAAATTCGTCACTTGTGACGGCAACTGGGCAGCGTCGAACATCGCATACCTGTTCAGTGAGCACGCCGCTATCTACCCTATCACTCCGTCCTCGACCATGGCCGAGAACATCGACGAGTGGGCAGCGGGTGGAAAGAAAAACCTTTGGGGTGAAATCGTTAAGGTAACCGAAATGCAGAGCGAGGCCGGTGCGGCCGGCGCCGTGCACGGTTCGCTCCAGGCTGGTGCGCTCACTACCACCTACACCGCTTCGCAGGGTCTCCTGCTTATGATCCCGAACATGTACAAGATCGCCGGTGAGATGCTCCCGGCCGTGTTCCACGTTTCCGCCCGCGCGCTGGCTTCGCATGCCCTCTCCATTTTCGGAGACCACCAGGATGTCATGGCCTGCCGCCAGACCGGCTTCGCCATGCTCGCCTCAGGCTCCGTCCAGGAGGCCCAGGACATGGCCGCCGTCGCGCACCTCGCCGCCATCAAGGGCAGCCTCCCGTTCCTGCACTTCTTCGACGGTTTCCGCACTTCGCACGAGATCCAGAAGATCGAGCTCCTCGACGAGGACCTGCTCCGTTCCATGATCAGCACCAAGTCCCTCGAGGCTTTCAGGGCCCGTGCACTTAATCCCGACGCCCCCGTCACCAGGGGTACGGCTCAGAACGGTGACGTATATTTCCAGGCAGTCGAGTCCCGCAACCAGGTCTATGACGCCATTCCCGACATCGTAGCACGCTACATGGGCGAGATCAGCGAGGCCACCGGCCGCCAGTACCGTCCGTTCGAGTATTACGGCGACCCCAAGGCCGAGAATGTCATCGTAGCCATGGGTTCCGTCACCGAGACCATCAAGGAGACCATCGACTACCTCGCCACCAAGGGACGCAAGTACGGACTCATCACCGTCCACCTGTACCGTCCGTTCTCAGAGAAGTACTTCTTCAAGGCCCTCCCGAAGGGTGTCAAGAAGATCGCTGTCCTCGACCGCACCAAGGAGCCCGGCGCCCTCGGAGAGCCCCTCTACCAGGACATCAAGACCGTGTTCCAGGGTTATGCCAAGGCCCCGCTCATCGTAGGCGGCCGCTACGGACTCTCCTCCAAGGACACCTCCCCTGCACAGATCGTTGCAGTATATGACAACCTCGAGCTGGCTGAGCCCAAGAACGGCTTCACCATCGGCATCGTTGACGACGTCACTTTCAAGTCCCTCCCCATCAAGGACGAGATCTCCATCGTGAAGGCCGGCACCACCGAGTGCAAGTTCTACGGACTCGGTTCCGACGGTACCGTCGGCGCCAACAAGAATACCATCAAGATCATCGGCTCGCATACTGATAAGTACTGCCAGGCATACTTTGACTACGACTCCAAGAAGTCCGGCGGCTACACCTGTTCGCACCTCCGCTTCGGCGACCTGCCGATCAAGGCGCCTTATCTCGTGTCCACCCCTGACTTCGTGGCCTGCCACGTGCCTTCGTACCTGCAGAAATACGATGTCCTCAAGGGCATCAAGGACGGCGGCAGCCTCCTCCTCAACTCCCTCTGGGACGAGAAGGAGACCCTCGAGCGCATCCCTGACAATGTCAAGGCCATCATCGCCAAGAAGCATGTCAGCCTCTACATCATCAACGCCACCAAGATCGCTGCCGAGATCGGCCTCGGAGGACGCACCAACACCATCCTCCAGTCCGCATTCTTCAAGATCTCCGGCA
>JBGUGW010000330.1:0-4158 GCA_045111695.1 Candidatus Cryptobacteroides sp.
TGTCCCTCTTTCCTCCGGTAACCCTACCGGCAAGGTTCCTATTAACGTCGGTGACCTCCGCAATGCAGGTTTCGAGATCGCTCTCGACGGATATATCCTCCGCAACAAGAACGTCACCTGGACATGGAACGCTAATGCCAGCCATTACAAGAACACCATCCTCTCGCTCGACGAGAGCGTGTCCGAGAATGGCATCAAGGGCAATAACTACATCTGGAAGGTCGGCGGTTCCCGCTATGACGCCTACATGTGGAAATACGCCGGTGTGGATCCCAATAACGGACGTGCCATGTACTGGGTGCATGATGAAGATACTGGCGAGGATACCACCACTTACAACTTCGACGAAGCTACCAGGGACCAGCTCGGCACCATCCTGCCCAAGCTCTTCGGCGGTTTTGGCACCGCACTTAACGCCTATGGATTCGATTTCTCCGCCCAGTTCTCATATCAGCTCGGCGGCAAGTACTATGACGGAAACTATCAGCAGCTGATGTGGACGCAGTCCTCCGCCGGCCTGGCCTGGCACAAGGACGCCCTCAAGGCATGGACTCCCGAGAACACCAACACCGACGTTCCCCGTCTGGACGGTGACACCCAGGTGTCCCAGAGCGCTCTCGACCGCTTCCTCATCTCCTCCAACTATCTCAGCATCAACAACGTGACCCTGGGTTATACCTTCCCCGCCACTTGGACCAGGAAGATCCAGCTCAGCTCGCTCCGCGTATATGTTGCAGGTGAGAATCTCGCAGTATTCACCGCCCGCAAGGGTATGGATCCCCGCAACACCATGGGAATCGGTTCCTTCACGATGGACCAGGGCTCCAGTTCCTACTCGACGATGCGCACCATCACCGGCGGTATCACTCTCACGTTCTAATCTAAATGAAAATGGTTATGAAACTCTATAAAGTACTTTCCGTCGCGTTCGCAGGCCTTGCCCTCATCGCCTGCTCTGACATCGACACTCAGTTCCCTGAGAGCGGAAGGCTTCTCGCCACCCAGGTGCAGGAGACCAACCTCATCGCTCCTTCGCGTGCCGCTGCCGCTTTCTCGGGCATGTTCACCAACATCGGCCTGCCCGCCAAGCTCACCAGCACTCCTGATGACTGGGAGTTCCTGATGATCCTCTTCTGCAACGATCTCGAGGGCGCCGATGCGCTTATCGCTGACTCCGGATACAACTGGTTCTCCGTCTGCGGTGAGCTTTCCTCCCGCAGTGCTACCTACCGTAATCCCAGGCTCCGCTATCAGGCTCCGTACAATATGATCGGAGACGTCAACTCTTTCATCCTCGGATATCCTGAGGATGTAGACGACCCGGAGGCCGTCAATATGATCGCCCAGGCCAAGGCCCTCCGCGCATACTCATACATGGCACTCGCTCCGAGTTTCCAGTTCGCTTATCAGTATGCTGCCGACAAGCCTTGCGTACCTCTTGTGACCGATGCTTTCGAGGGTGACTTCGCCAACAATCCGCGTGCAACTGTCCGCGAGATCTACGAGCAGGTCATCAAGGACCTTGACTATGCAGTCGAAAAGCTTGAATCGTCTTCCATCAAGAGAACGTCCAAGGCTTACATCGATGCCAACGTCGCCCATGGCCTCCGCGCCCGCGCTTACCTGTACATGGGTGAGTGGGCCAAGGCCCTCGCCGACGCCCAGGCCGCTGCCAGCGGCTACGAGCCTGCATCTATCGCAGACGTGTCCAAGCCGTATTTTATGGACATCACCGAGCCTTGCTGGCTGTGGGGTTATGACATGACCACGGAGAACGCCATGCGTTACCGTTACGCCACCACTTCTTCCTGGTTGCGTTCTTTCTCCGCATGGGGATATGCTCCTGCCTGCCAGTGCTACACCTGCATCAACAAACTCCTCTATGACAAGATCCCTGCAAGCGACGTCCGCAAGGGATGGTGGGTTGACGAGAACCTCGAGTCCCCGCTTCTCAACGGCCTTAAGTGGCCCGGCTTCGACGATGTGGCCAATGCCGACGACGGCGGTGACGCCAAGCTTCCTTACCTGCCTTATACCAATGTCAAGTTCGGATGCTATACTGTCGGAACCGTCAACAATGACGAGGACATGCCTCTGATGCGCGTTGAGGAGATGATCCTCATCCAGGCCGAGTGCCAGGCCCGTATGGGCAACAACGACGCCGCCATCAGCACCCTTACCAATTTCGTCAAGACCTATCGCGATCCCCAGTATGACGTGAACGGCCGCGGCCTCAGCCTCCTCGACGAGATCTGGTTCCAGCGCCGTGTAGAGCTCTGGGGTGAAGGTTTCTTCGTGAGCGACTCCAAGCGCCTCAACAAGCCTCTCGTCCGCTTCCACGATGATACCGGCAACATCGCCCCTGCATTCCGTTTCAACCTCCCGGCCGACGATCCCTGGTTGCTCATGCGCTTCCCTCAGGGTGAGTTGAACACCAACTTCGGCATCGTTGACAATGAAGGCGGTAACCTGCCCAAAACCGATCAGGGCAAGGAACTCCGTGACGGTGTGACTGACTAACCGATTAAATGAATTGCATCATGAAAAAGTTCAGATATTTCTTTTTAGCTTTGGCGGCCCTCGCTCTTGCGGCTTCATGTACGCAGAAAGAGGAGCCTTTCGAGCCGGGTGATCCTGATGTATCCGGATGCTACGGGGTGTATTTCCCTGTTCAGGAGGCTAGTGGAAGCCACACATTCAGCCCTACCCAGGCCCCTAGTCTCGAGGTAATCGTCGCCCGTACCAATACCTCCGGTGCCATTACCGTTCCTATTACTGCCACTTATTCTGAAGACGGTATCTTCAGCATCACCCCCGTTTCTTTCGCTGACGGCCAGTCGGAGACCAGTTTTACTGTCTCCTTCGCCAATGTGACTGACGGAAAGACCTATGATGCCAGTTTCCAGATTGATGACAATCAATATGCTTCCCTCTATTCTTCAAACGCAATCGCTCTTGACCTGTCGGTGATGCGTGTTGAAATGCATACGCTGAAGGACGAGAAAGGAAATGATGCCGTCGTCACTTTCAATGTAGGCGTCGAGTTCCTTGAAGACCAGGGATATGAGGCTCCTTTCACCAAGACTGGCAAGATCCAGTATTATGAGGTGGACGGTGTCCGTTACTGCCAGACCGTCACCGATGATGGAAAGGGTATCTGGGACTCCGGCGTAGAGATCAATTTCCGCTGGTATCCCAAGGTCCCTTATGGCGAAGACGGAACATACCAGGGAATTGAAGTCCCCGTTCAGTCCACTGCATACACTATCGCTGATGATGCCTGGGGTGGAACGGATTGTCCCATCGATTTCATGGACTACTTCAATTACTATACAGTCCAGAATCCTCAGGCCGCCCTTGCTGACTATGATTTCGCCGGTTTCGTCGCCGATTACGGTGACAGCTACGAATGCTGCTATTATGACGGCCACGGCGGATTCTATTTCGGCCTTATTTATTACATCCAGAACTCTGGCGGATACTGGTATGGTTACTGCCCTGAGACAGTGGTGGGCATCGCCTCCGGCTATCTCCGTGTGGACTATACCTTCAATGTGACGACCGACTATTCGGTTGAAGGCGAGACTCCGGTCTACATCGAGGCCGGTACCGATATCAAGAAGGTCAAGTATGCCGTCTATGAGGCTCTCAAGCCCGCCCAGATCGATGCCGCTTATGCCGCCATCGCCGAAGGTACCGACGAGTCTTCCGAGTTCGAGGACTTCGTGGAAGAGGATGGAATGCTTTACGGTTCCTTCACCGTCGCTCCTGAGTAGACAGGTGAATATACTATTGTCCTCATTGCCCTTGACGAGGCAGGAAAGGTCCAGAATACCGCTTCTTCCACATTCCGTTACATCTCTGGCGATGATGCCGAGGAATACGATGTAGATATTAATGTCTTCACCGAGGCTACTCCCGAGCGTTATCGCGAGCTCACTTCCCTGGACTCCTTCGCATATGGCATCTACGGTTCTGAGTTGACTGGGGTTAACATGGGCATTTTCTCTGACGCCACTGTCAAGAAGTATGGCCTTGATTATGTCAAGAATGTTGTGAAGAGTGATGACGAGTATGCTGTTTCGGATGAGATCCTTGCCGAGATCAATGAAGACGGCGGTTATTACGATGTGGCAACCGGTCTCAAGGCCGAGACTG
>JBGUGW010000331.1:0-2363 GCA_045111695.1 Candidatus Cryptobacteroides sp.
GTGAGCCGCGCGACTTCCTCGCGGGCGTCGGCGTCAACTCCGAGACGGTTGTAGATGTCCTTGACGGCCAATATCCTGGCTGCGCGCTGCTCCTCGGTATCCACCGGCAGCGCCATGGCCTCGAACAACTCCTCCTTGTCCTCGGCCTTCTCGAGGGCGCGGGTCGTCAGCCAGCTCTTCTTGCCGTTGACGATGTCGCCGCCGATGGGCTTGCCGAAGACTTTCTCGTCGCCATAGGCGTCGAGGTAGTCGTCGGCCACCTGGAAAGCGAGGCCGAGCCTGTATCCGTAGTCATAGAGGAAATCGGCGTCCAAGTCGGAAGCGCCTCCGATGAGTGCGCCGATCTTGGCCGAGCAGGCCAGGAGGACGGCGGTCTTGAGGCCTATCATCTTCATGTAATCCTCCATCGGGACCTGCGGGAATCTCTCGAAATCCATGTCCAGCTGCTGGCCTTCGCAGACCTCAGCGGCCGTACGGGTGAAAAGGTCCAGGACCTTGGTCCGCACCCGCTCGGGAGTCATCGCCATGCGGCGGTAGCTGTCGATATTCATCACGTCGCCGGAAAGGATGGCGGTATCCTCGCCCCATTTCTTCCACACCGTCGGCACTCCCCTGCGCAGAGGGGAACGGTCCATGATGTCGTCGTGGATGAGCGTGAACGAATGGAAAACCTCCAAGGCAAGCGCCGGCTCGATGATCTCGTTGTAGAGATCGTCCTTGAAGATGGAGTAGGTCAGGATGCAGAGTTTAGGGCGGATGCGCTTCCCGCCTATCGAGATCATGTAGCGCAGAGGGTCATAAAGGCCCGCAGGAGCAGCCGGAAACTCGATCTCCTCGAAGATCTCCTTTACCGTCCTGTTGATATATGCTTCGGAAATCATTAAACCTGAGATTAGTCACATCAAAGGTAATCATTTTTCCCGGATTGGACAATTCGCGGAAAGTGCGTAATTTTGCGGAGATGAAAGGAGAAGCGACAGTTGTCAAGAATGCCGGCAGCCACTACCTGTTGAGCTGCCTGCCGGAATGGGACCTGTTCCCGGCCGTGCTGCGCGGCCGCATCCGGCTCAAAGGGAGCTCCGCCACCAATCCGGTGGCGGTCGGCGACCGCGTGAGCTGGGAGTGGGAGGGCGCTGCAGCAGGCGCGGCCTTCGCAGAAGGCGCCCGGCCGACGCCTGAGCACCCGGCCACCATCACGCAGGTGCACGAGCGGCGCAACTACGTCATCCGCCGCTCCACCAACCTCTCGCGTCAGGCGCATGTCATCGCTGCCAACGTCGATGAGGCCTTCATCATAGTATCGCTGTATTTCCCTGAGATCAAACTGCCATTCCTGGACAGGATACTCGTCACCTGCGAGGTCTACAACGTGCCAGTAACCATAGTATTGAACAAGGTCGACCTTTACAGGGACTTCGCTGCGGAGCAGATAGAGGATTTCCGCCACATATACGAAGGGGCTGGCTACCGCGTCATCGAGACCTCGGCCCGTACGGGCGAGGGCATCGATGCGCTCCGTGCAGCGATGGGCACCCGGGTGTGCCTGCTTTCCGGCGAATCCGGCGTGGGCAAATCATCTATCATCAAGGCCATCGACCCCGCACTTGACCCTAAAGTCGGCCTGATTTCCGCCGCGCACCTGCAGGGCAAGCACACCACGTCGCTTTACGAGATGTACCGGACTGTGGACGGCACCTGCATCATCGATTCCCCGGGGCTCAGGGGCTTCGGACTGGTGGACCTCAAGAAGGAGGAGATCGCACTCTATTTCCCCGAGATGCTCGAAGCCTCCCGCCAGTGCCGCTTCACACCCTGCACGCACACACATGAGCCGGGCTGCGCCGTCAAGGCGGCCGTGGACGAGGGCCGCATAAGTGCGGAGCGCTACAACTCCTACCTCGGAATGCTCGAGGAGGACACCAAATTCCGCTAATCTCCCCAGATGAACGCACTTAACAAGGAGATACTCCGTCTCGCAATCCCCAGCATACTTGCCAACATCACCGTACCCATAGTGGGAATGGTGGATATCGCCGTGGCGGGACACCTGCACGGCAGCGAGATTTTCACCGCCGCCGCTTTCATAGGCGGCATCTCCATCGGCTCGATGCTCTTCGACCTGCTGTACTGGAACTTCGCGTTCCTGCGGGTCGGGACGGGCGGGCTGACCGCCCAGGCCTTCGGCCGGGGCGACCAGCGCGACTGCGCCCGCATTCTGATGCGGGCCGTGCTGCTCGCGCTCGGCTGCGCCGCCCTCATCCTCCTGATACAATGGCCTTTCACGAAACTTGCTTTCCTGCTCATAGACAGTTCGTCAGAGGTACGGGAACTGGCGCTGAAGTATTTCTTCATACGCGTATGGG
>JBGUGW010000332.1:0-4550 GCA_045111695.1 Candidatus Cryptobacteroides sp.
GCGGAAATCCTTCGCGAACTCGTAAACGCCGCTGTATCCGCCTACAATCAGACGCTTGAGATACAGTTCGTTGGCTATACGGAGGTAAAGGGGAATGTCCAGGGCATTGTGATGGGTGATGAACGGACGTGCGGTAGCGCCGCCGGGAATGCTCTGCAGGATAGGGGTCTCGACCTCGAGGCATCCCGCTTCGTTGAAATACTCGCGCATCGTGGCGACGATCTGCGCACGCTTGATGAAGGTCTCCTTCACCTGCGGATTGACGATAAGGTCGACATAACGCTGACGGTAGCGGAGCTCCGGATCGGAGAAACCGTCATGCACGGTACCGTCCGCGTCTGTCTTCACGATGGGGAGGACCTTGAGCGACTTGCTGAGCAGCGTGAGCTCCTTGGCATGGACCGACAGCTGGCCGGTCTGCGTGATGAACGCGAATCCCTTGATGCCGACGATGTCGCCGATGTCGAGGAGTTTCTTGAACACAGTGTTGTACATGGTCTTGTCCTCGCCGGGGCAGATCTCGTCACGCTTGACGTACACCTGCATGCGTCCTGTCTCGTCCTGGAGTTCCATGAACGATGCGGCGCCCATGATGCGGCGCGACATGATGCGTCCTGCGATGCACACGTCCTGAAGGTTCTCCTTCTCCGGGTCGTACTGGTCCTTGATGCTCTGCGCCGTCTCATTGACGGGGAACAACGCTGCCGGATACGGCTCGATGCCCAACTCTCTCAATTTGGCGAGGGACTCCCTCCTCAGCACTTCCTGCTCACTGTATTCTATATTGCTCATAATGTATGGATGATTTTCAAAGTCCACAAAAATAGCATATTTAATTCGGTTTTTACCCATCGGCGGCATTTTTCTTGAACATTTTATTCCGTTCTTGAATAAAAAACCGTAACTTTGAACGAATATGGCCAGAGAGTGCAAATGGATAGTCATGGAGCAGGCTGACGCCGAAAAGGTGTCAAGGCTCGCTACGGAGGTCGGCATCGACAGGGTGCTGGCCGAGCTTCTCGTGAAGCGCGGCGTCGAGACCTTCGAGCAGACCCGCTCATTCTTCCGCCCGCAGCTCTCCGACCTGCACGACCCCTTCCTGATGAAGGACATGGACGTCGCCGTTGAACGGCTCCGCAAGGCCATCGTTTCCAAGGAGAAGATCCTCGTCTACGGCGATTACGACGTCGACGGCACCACTGCCGTGTCGCTCGTCTATTCGTTCATAAAGCGTTTCACCGACCATGTGGACTTCTACATCCCCGACCGCAACGACGAAGGGTACGGGGTCTCCATCAAGGGCCTCGACTGGGCTGCTGACAATGGATTCTCGCTTGTCATCACCCTTGACTGCGGTATCAAGGCCATCGAAAAGACCCGCTATGCGGCGTCCAGGGGCATTGATTTCATCATCTGCGACCATCACCTTCCCGACTCGGAGCTTCCGCCCGCAGTCGCGGTGCTCGATCCCAAGCGTGAGGACTGCCATTATCCCTTCGACGACTTGTCGGGCTGCGGAGTGGGATTCAAGCTTGTCCAGGCCTATTCCCAGCGTTACGGAGTGGCGTTCGAGACCCTGGTCCCGCTGCTGGACTACCTCGTAGTCAGCATCGCTTCCGACCTTGTTTCCGTGGTGGGGGAGAACCGCGTCCTGGCGCACTACGGCCTCAGGCAGCTCAACGAAGCGCCCCGTGCGGGCCTTCTGGCCATGATCAACCTCTCCAAGCTCGAGCTCGGGCACATCATCATAGACGACATAGTTTTCAAGATCGGCCCGCGCATCAATGCCGCCGGGCGCATGGAGACCGGCCGCCTCGCGGTCGAGCTCCTCACGGCCACCGGCATCGACGAGGCCATGATGATAGGGGAGAAGATCAACGAGAACAACAACGACCGCAAGAGCATCGACCGCGAGATCACCCAGGAAGCCCTGGAGATGGTCCAGAAAGGCGAATGCCTCGCATGGAAGAATGCCACGGTCGTGTACAACCCCAAATGGAACAAGGGTGTCGTCGGTATCGTGGCTTCACGTCTTGTGGAAGCTTTCTACAAGCCTACGATCGTTCTGACCAAGTCCAACGGCTTCGTCACCGGCTCGGCGCGCAGCATCCAGGGCTTCGACCTGTACGAAGCCATAGAGAGTTGCGCCGACCTCCTCGAGAATTTCGGCGGCCATGTCTATGCCGCCGGCCTCACCCTCAAGGAGGAGAACCTCGCCGAGTTCAGTTCCCGCATAGATGCGTTCGTGGACAGCAAGATTACCGAGGAGATGCTCACGCCTGTCGTCACCATCGACGCCAAGCTCGACTTCGCCCGCATCACTCCCAAGTTCTTCCGCATCCTCAAGCAGTTCCAGCCCTTCGGCCCGGGAAACAACAATCCTTTGTTCCTCACGGAGAATGTCTACGACGACGGCAACGCCCGCAAGGTCGGCGCCGGCGGCGTACACGTCAAGCTCGAGCTGCTCCAGGAGTCACAGCCCTATCACCAGATTCCGGCCATCGCCTTCAACATGTCGGATTTCTACGACTATATCAAGGCCGGCAATCCTTTCGATGTCTGCTATTCGATAGTTGAGAATTATTACAGGGGAAGTACCAATATCCAGCTCCGCATCAAGGACATGCACGAGCGCGAGGATATTATCTGAACCTTCCGGGGCCGCCTCCGCCGGGGCCTCCGAATCCACCGCGTCCACCTCCAGGACCTCCGAATCCACCGCGTCCGCCTCCGGGACCGCCGGGACCTCCTCCTGTTCCGCCGCCCATGCTGTTGAACCTGTACGCCAGGGTCAGCATCACATAGCGTCCGAAGTTGTGCGTCCACCTGTTGTTGACATAGTCGTCAGTCATGGAAGTACTGAACCCCATCGTCTTGTTGAACAGGTCGTGGACCGTGAACGAGAGTTCGACGTTATTTCTGGGACCGAACCTGAAACCTCCGTTGAGGTCAAGGATGTTGTCGTTGACGGCGGCATACTCAACGCCCTGCATGAAAGTCTTGGTGTAGTTTCCGCCCAGGTACATGACCTTGAAGAGATTGTTGAGCTCGAATCCTGCCCTGATGGCCTCGGAGAAATACTCGGTGCTGGAGCCGGAGCTGTTCCATGAGCGGACATATGAGCCGTTTCCGTTGATGTTGAAGCGGATGTCACGCGAGAAATTGCTGCGGATGCCAAGTGAGAGACCGGGACGCATGTTCTGGGTGTAGATCAGCCCGTCGTTGACATATGAAGGGGACTTGTCCCAGCTGCCGTTGATACCGGTGTTGAATATGCATCCGATGGCCTTGATGGGGAAGCCGAAATTGACCGAGAGGTTGGCGTTGTAGTTGCTGGATGCGTTCTCATAGCTGGTGAAGGACGCCTGCGCCGGGACGGTATAGTTGTACTTCGGCAGGTAAGTCTCCTTGGCGTAGTAGGTGCGCCTGCTCACGATGGGGTCCTTTCCGGCCGAGAACGATCCGTTGATGCTGAAGGTCGTCAGGTTGGAGTTGATGCCCCAGCCACCTCCCTGACGGTTCCCGTCCAGGGACTGGCCGAGAAGCGCGTTGCGCGCGGCCTTGCCGAGCACGGTGCTGTAGTTGAACCTGAACGCATTGGACTTGCTGGCCTTCAGGTCAGGATTTCCAGCTGAAACCGAATAGAGATTGCTGTTGTCCACCCTTGGACGCAGCTGGTCGATAGACGGTGTGTTGCTGGAAGTCGTCCAGTTGAACTGCCAGTGGTTCATCTGGGAGTTGTTGCCTATCTGCAGCGTAGGGATGAATGCGCTGAAAGTCCTGGAATAGATGGGCTCCTCCTCAGGGAATGCGTCACCGCGGTTCAGGCCCGTCATCCTGTAGTCGAGATTGGCTGAGAGGATGACCTCGTCGTTAGCGAAAGTGGTCCTGAACGTTGCAGATACGGTATTGGTGTAGTTGTCGTTGATCCTGTTGTAGGTGTTGACGCTGTCGATTACGTTGGCAGAAGGATTGGTGACGTCATACGCCCATTGTACGGTGTTCGACTTGTTGTTGGAGTATCCGTACGCGATGCCGATGGTGCTCCTTTCGCTCAGTTCATATGCCGCAGACGCCTGCGCGTTCATGCTCCTCGACTCGGTCCCGGTGTCGATGTCGAGCACCGTGACCGTGATGGTCGAGGTGGTGGTGTCGACCTTCGTGCTTATCCCCTCGTTCTTCGAGTTGTTGATCGACATCGAGCCGGCCAGCCTGAACTTGTTGTTGAATCCCTTGTTGATATTGCCGCCGATGTTGTATGAGATGCCGTCGGTGTTGCGTATGGTCGATGATGACGAGCCCTGCCTCGGCAGGTCGTCCTGATAGTTGTAGTCGCTGCTGATGGACGTGGAGCCGTTGTCGGTAAGGTTGAGGGTGGCATTTACCCTGACCTGTCCGTCCGCCAGGGCCTTCCTCGCGTTCACGGAGAAGCGATGGCTGCCGTTGTCCGTAGTCGAGAGGGAGGATGTCGCATTCCTGCGGTAATAGTATTGGTCGTTGGGGAAATATATCCTTTCGCTCCTGGACTCGCTGACATTGTACCGGCTGTT
>JBGUGW010000333.1:0-3492 GCA_045111695.1 Candidatus Cryptobacteroides sp.
TCCTTCAGCCTGTCCAGGTCAAGGGCGATGCCGTTCTCGAGCTTCTCCTTGTAATCCTCCAGGTCGATGCCCTCGCGGTCGAAAATGCCTTTGGTGCTGCGGGCGATACCCACGACGTTGATCTTGAGATTGTTCTCACGCATGAGCTTCTCCCTCTGCGATGCGATCTGGCCGATGAGGTTGCCGCCCACCGTGCCGATACCGCAGATGAAGACGTTCAGCTCCTGGTATTCGGAGAGGAAGAAACTGTCATGTATGACATTGAGGGACTTGCGGAGGAACTTGCGGTCCACGACGAAGGAGATGTTGTGCTCCTCGGTACCCTGGGCGCAGGCGATGATGCTGATGCCGTTGCGGCCGAGAACGCTGAAGAGCTTGCCGGCGATACCGGCGTTGTTCTTCATGTTCTCGCCTACGATAGCGACGGTGGCGAGGCCTTTCATGAGCTGTACGGGAGCCATGGAGCCTTCGGCGATCTCATGCGCGAATTCGCGGCCCAGCAGCTCGCAGGCCTTGTCGGCCTGGGCGGCCGAGACACCGAGTGAGATATGCGTCTCGGACGACGACTGGCTCACGAGGAATACGCTTATGAAATTGTCAGCCAGCACTTTGAATATGCGGCTGTTGACACCGATGATGCCGGCCATGGATGTACCGGCGACCGTGATAAGGCAGGAGTCATCGATGGACGAGATACCTGTAACGGTGCGTCCGCCGGAATGACTGCGCTGGCGTATAACGGTGCCCTTCGCGGAAGGGTTGAAGGTGTTCTTGACCAGAACGGGGATGTCCTTGGCATAAACGGGATAGATTGCCGGCGGATAAATGACCTTCGCACCGAAGTTACAGAGCTCCATGGCGTCGGAGAAGCTGAGCTCGTCAATCACGTAGGAAGTGCGTATCACACGCGGGTCGGCGGTCATGAAACCGTCCACGTCAGTCCAGATCTCAAGGCAGTCTGCGTTCAGCGCGGCTGCGATGACACTGGCGGTGTAGTCTGAGCCGCCGCGTCCGAGGTTGGTGATCTCGCCGGTACGGGAGTCAGTGGATATGAAGCCGGGGACGACGGCAATCTCGTTGCGTCCCTCGATGCCGGAGAATTTCTTGCGGACGAGATCCTCGGTGACCTCGGAATCCAGGACATTCTTGCCCTCGATCACGGTGGACTTGATGAACTCAAGCGAATCGTAGAGGAACGATCCCGGAAGGAGCGCGCTTACGATCATCGCGGACATCCTCTCGCCGAAACTCACGATCTGGCACGAAGTCTTGGCGGGCAGCACGCGGAGCGTGTAAACGCCCTCGTACAGCGCACGCAGGCGCTCGTGCTCGAGCTCGATGGCCTCCAGGAGCCTGTCCTTGGTCTCGGAAGGCTCGAACACAGTCTCGATGAGGCCGATATGGCGTTTGCGGATATTCTCGTATGAGGCGCGGAAATCCTTGTCCCCGCGCTCGGCCTGGGCCGAAGTCGAGAGAAGGAGGTCAGTGATGCCGCCGAGTGCGGACACGACGACGATCACGCTTTCCTGGCGCGAAGAAACAATCTGTTTTACATTGAGGATGGACTCGGCTGAGCCAACTGAAGTGCCACCGAATTTAAGGACGTTCATATACTACTAACCCGTTTATTGGGTGTGAAGATATGAAATTATTTTAATAATAGCAAATCCTACTGCAGAAGATGGCTCAGGAACAGTTTCTTCTCCTCATTCGAGAAGCCCCTGCGGGAAGCATAGGAGTCGAGAACGGACGCATCCACGCGGCGGATATTGTTGTACGCAGCATCCTTGTGGGCGATGACGAGGCCGCAAATGCTTGCCTCCGGAATCATGGCGCAGGAATCTGTCAGGGTTATGCCCGTTCCTGGCAGGGCGGCAAGGATGTCGCGCTTGAGACTGTGGTCGGGACAGCAGGCATAGCCTATGCCGGGACGGATAAGCTTAAATCCTTCAGGCAAAAGACCTTCCCATTTCTTTCCAAGGTATTCGGAAGCGGCTTCTGCAAGGGTGACGCGGAGTGCGTGTCCCACGAAAGAGCCGTCGTCAGGACAGTCAACACGTACCGCGAAAAGGCCCAGCTGGGCGCTGCCTTCCTCAGGGAAGAAATCCGCAAGCGACGCGCCGTCGCGGAGCATTGGCAGCGCCAAACTGCCGTCAAGGGCGACTATGTCGTCGCCATCACGGCGGCAGTCGAAGAAGCGGGCCGTGACCACGGCCTCGGGCTTCTCCGCCGACAGGATGCCGAGCGCCTCATGCTCCAATTCCGCAGCTTCCACACAGCCGTCTTCGCCCCTGCATTTAAGTCCGCAGATGCCGTAGAACATCCTCCAGTCGAAACTGGCCTTCAAATCCTTCCACCCAAAAGTTGTAAGTGGAATGTCCGAAAACGGCCTGCCCGGCAGATAGCCTGCGGACACTTCCTGCACGTCGTCAGCTTTTTCGGCGGGACCTAAGGAAGCGCGCAAGGCGGCGAGGCGCGCCTGCTGCGCATGCTCAGCCTCCGCAAAGGCCTCCGGATCCTGCATGTATCTCTTGGCCATGACGGCCGAAGCTGAAGCGTCGGGACAGTAGTAAACGTTTGAATACAAGGGAGCAAGCTTGACTGCCGTATGGATGGCTGAGGCTGCGGCGCCGCCCACGAAAAGGGGAGTGCGCATGCCCCTGGCGGTCATTTCAGTACAAACCTCCTCCATCCTGTGCAGGGACGGAGTGATGAGTCCGCTAACGCCGACGATGTCTGCACCTATCTCCGCGGCCTTGTCCAGCAGCGTATTACACGGCACCATCACGCCGAGGTCGGTCACATCGAATCCGCTGCATGTCAGCACTATGGCTGTGATGTTCTTGCCGATGTCATGGACGTCGCCCTGGACGGTGGCGATGAGGAATTTCGGCTTGTCGCCGGAAGCATCATCGGATCCCATATAAGGCTCGAGTACGGACACTGCATCACGCATCACCCTGGCGGACTTTACGACTTGCGGGAGGAACATCCTTCCGTCTCCGAAAAGCTCGCCCACTTTCTCCATTCCGGCCATCAGCGGACCCTCTATCACGGCGACTGCGCTGCCAAGTTTTTCAAGGCATTTCAACGCATCTTCTTTCAAGCTCTGTGACAAGCCTTTGACCACTGCGTTCGAAAGTCTTTCTTCAGGATCTCCAGACACTTCTTCGACAGCCTTTTCCGCCTTTATGGCATCTCCTTCAAAGAGCATTTCAGAGGCGTTGGCGACCAGTCTTGAAGTGGCCTCCGGATCCGAGTCGAAGATGACATCCTCCACGGCCTGGCGGAGGTCCGGGTCAATCTCGTCATAGATACGGAGCATCTGAGGATTGACTATGGCCATGTCGAGTCCCGCCTTGACGGCATGGAAAAGGAATACCGAGTGCATGGCCTCGCGCACAACACTGTTGCCGCGGAACGCGAAGGAAAGGTTCGAGTTGCCGCCCGAAGTCAGTGCTCCGGGCAGATGCGTCTTGATCCACCTGACCG
>JBGUGW010000334.1:0-5131 GCA_045111695.1 Candidatus Cryptobacteroides sp.
CCCGCCGGGTTGTGGCGCAGGTTGAGGTCCGCGCGTCGGATGGCGGCTACGGGGGAAAGCGCCGCCACGCCGACATCCGAAGCCGACGCGGGATTGCCCTTGCGGGCCATCTCCAGCGCCAGCGGCAGCGCCTTCAGCGAGGCTTCCATGGTCTTCAGAGGAACGGAAGCCGCATACAGAGTAGCCTCTTCCATCGCCGCTGCCCGCGCGGCCTTCTCCTCCGGAGTGCCCTTCGGCATGGCGAAGACATCCATGATGCGATTGAATGCCGCAGTATCCTCGTCCACAAGGGCGGTCAGTTCTTCCATCACCTTGTATCCTTCCTCCGCGATGTCGGAGAATTCTTTCCAGCGCTCATCCCAACCGCGCTTGTGCGCGGAAAGGTTGGCGACCATCGTCGCCAGGGCGGCTCCGAAAGCGCCCATGGCGGCTGATACGGAGCCGCCGCCCGGAGCGGGCGACTCCGACGCGGTCTCGCGTGCGAAGTCCTTGACGCTCAAGCGCACCAGCCGCTCGGCGGCGGCCGTGGCTTCTTCATCCTCCATCAGGTATTCGATGACTTTCTCCTTCGGGTCGAAAGGCTTGAGGTCGTCCAGGGACATGGACTTGACAGCTATCTTGATGGTTTCCTCCTCGGATATGCCCAGCGAACGCTGCTGGCGTTCCAGATAGAAACGCCCGGCATCAATCAGAACCTTTTTGGGAACCAGTCCGACGATCTCCGTTCCGGTCACGCGCAGGCCGCGTGCGGCAGCGGCGCGGCTGACTTCCTCGAATGCCTTGTGCAGGGGAGTGGCTTCTATGTCAGTGATGTTCATCGACACTTGCGCGATGCCGTATTCGTCGATATACCAGCCTATGGCCTTGCATCCTTTCAGTGTGCCGGGAATCCATATCTGGTTGCCTTCGGCGTCCTTGAGAAGTTTGCCGGTAAGCGAGCCCCCTTCGCGGGCTTTGCGGCCTTTCTCGCGGACATCGAAGGCCACTGCCATCGCGCGGCGGGTGGAGGTGGTATTCAGGTTGAAATTGACGGCTATCAAGAAGTTGCGGGCTCCGACATTGGATGCACCCGTGCGTGCCGCAGTCTCATCGAACCCGCCTCCGAAATCCGGTTTCCTTTCGGGATCGGCCATCTTTTCCGGCAGGGCTTCGTACTCTCCGGCACGGCATACGGCGAGGTTTTTCCTTTCAGGCTTGAAAGCGGCGGCCTCATAGCAGTAGCAGGGGATTCCGAGCTCCTTGTACATCCTTTCAGCGAGCTGTCGTGCCAGCACGGCGCATTCCTCCAGTGTAATCCCAGAAACGGGGATGAGGGGCAGGACATCGGTAGAGCCGGAGCGCGGATGAGCGCCGTGATGCTTGCGCATGTCGATCAACTCCTTGGCCTTCTCCGCCCCGCGGAATGCCGCCTCGACGACGGGACCGGGCTCGCCCACGAAAGTGATGACGGTGCGGTTGGTAGCCTGTCCCGGGTCGATGTTCAGTACCTTGACACCCTCCACGGAGGCGATGGCTGCAGCAATGCCGTCTATTATCCTGCGGTCGCGTCCTTCGCTGTAGTTGGGAACGCATTCGATTATCTGTTTCATAGCTTTGTCTATTTCGTCTCCTCCGTTTCGAACTTGATCCGGAGGTTCTTGATCATGTCGTCTATCATCGCATCCATGTCATAGGAGTGGGACCATCCCCATTCCTTGCGTGCGCATATGTCATCCATCCTGTCGGGCCATGAGTCGGCTATGGCCTGGCGGACGGGATCGACCTGGTAGCGGACTTTGAGGGAAGGGATGCGCTTGCGTATAGCCGCGAAGAGTTCTTCGGGCTCGAAACTCATGGCCGCGATGTTGAAGGAGTTGCGGTGCTTGAGGTACTGCGGTCTCGCGCGCATGATGTCCACGGCCGCCTGGAGGGCGTCCGGCATGTACATCATGTCCATGTATGTGCCCGGGGCGATCGGGCAGACAAACTCTTCACCTTTCACCGCTGCATAGAACACCTCGACTGCGTAGTCGGTCGTGCCTCCTCCAGGGGGAGTGGTGTACGATATCAGGCCCGGGAAACGGACTGAACGGGTATCCACTCCGTACTTGTAGAAATAATAGTCGCTGAGAAGCTCCGTGGCTACTTTGGTCACTCCATACATTGAAGTCGGACGCTGGATGGTGTCCTGGGGGGTGTTGTCGTGAGGGGTGCTGGGACCGAATGAGCCAATCGAACTGGGCGTGAACACGGCTACATGCTTCTCACGCGCAATCTCCAGGATGTTGATGAGGCCGTTCATCTGGATGTCCCAGGCGAGGAGGGGCTTGCGCTCGGCAGTTGCGGAAAGCAAGGCCGCCAGGTTGTAGATTGTGTCTATGTCGTATTTGTCTACTATGTCGGCGATCTGCTGCGCATTGCAGACATTGGCTATCTCGGCCGGTCCGCTTGTCAGAAGCTTGCCTTTCGGCTCCGCTCCGGGGATGTATCCCGCTACTGTCGTGCCCCCCGGAAGGTCGCGCCTCAGTTTCATCGTTAGCTCGGATCCGATCTGTCCAGTGGACCCGATGACAAGGATATTCTTCATTATGTGGTCACTCTTGAAAGCGTTGCAAATTTACTTTGAAATATCGAAAAAATCGTATTTTTGTAAGAGATATTTGCAACGTTTTAAAAAATTCTAATATGTACGGCAATTTTCAGAAATTCCTGAGCGACGAGCTCGCCTCGATCGAGGCGGCCGGTCTGTATAAGAAAGAACGCAACATCGCTTCTGCGCAGTCTGCCGAGATCACCCTCGAGGACGGCTCGAAAGCGCTGAACTTCTGCGCCAACAACTATCTCGGTCTGGCCGACAATCCCAGACTGATAGAGGCGGCCAAGAAGATGATGGACATACGTGGTTACGGAATGTCTTCCGTGCGTTTCATCTGCGGTACACAGGATATGCACAAGAAGCTCGAGAAAGCCATTTCCGAGTATTTCCATACGGAGGATACCATCCTTTACGCTTCGTGCTTCGACGCCAACGGCGGTGTGTTCGAACCGCTTTTCAACGCTGAGGATGCCATTATCTCCGACTCGCTCAACCACGCTTCCATCATCGATGGCGTGCGCTTGTGCAAGGCCGTGCGCTACCGCTATGCCAATGCCGACATGGATGATCTCGAGAATTGCCTGAAGCAGGCCCAGGTTCAGCGCCACCGCATCATCGTGACCGATGGTGTGTTCTCGATGGACGGCAATGTCGCCCCTATGGACAGAATCTGCGATTTGGCAGAAAAGTATGATGCACTGGTAATGGTCGACGAAAGCCATTCCGCCGGCGTGGTCGGCCCTACTGGCCGCGGCGTTGCCGAACAGTTCGGCTGCTACGGCCGCATCGACATCCACACCGGCACGCTCGGCAAGGCTTTCGGCGGCGCCGTCGGCGGCTTCACCACCGGTCGCAAGGAGATCATCGACATGCTCCGCCAGCGTTCGCGCCCGTATCTTTTCTCCAATTCTCTGCCGCCTATGATCGTCGCCGCCGCGCTCGAGACATTCAAGCTCCTGTCAGAGAGCGATGCGCTTCATGACAAGCTGCAGGCCAATGTGGATTATTTCCGTGACAGGATGATCGCCGCCGGATTCGACATCAAACCGACGCAGTCGGCCATCTGCGCAGTCATGCTCTATGATGCGCCGCTTTCGCAGAGATTCGCCGCCAAGATGGCGGAGGAGGGGATTTTCGTGACGGGATTCTACTATCCGGTCGTGCCGAAGGGCCAGGCGCGCATCCGCGTGCAGCTCTCTGCCGCACATGAGCGCGAACAGCTCGACCGCGCCGTCGCAGCCTTCGTAAAGGTCGGCCGAGAGCTCGGCGTCATAGCCTAGTCAGAATAGGCATTTATGCCTCTTTCCTATGGAAGATCTGGATGAGGATGGTGCCCAGGATGCCGGAGCATAGCGAGCCGAGCAGGACTGCAATCTTGCCGGCGTCGCGCATCCGCATCATTATGTCCGCAGGCTGATCACCGAAGGACAGAGTATCCACGAATATCGACATCGTAAAGCCGATGCCGCCCAGGCAGGCGACCGCGAAGAGCATCTTCCAGGTCGCCTTTGCCGGCATCTCTCCGACCTTGCATTTGATGGCCAGCCAGCTGGCGAGGGTGATGCCGACAGGCTTGCCAAGCAGCAGGCCGAGGAATACTCCCATGCCAGCTCCTCCAAGCACCGGATCGATGTGGAACACATTGAAATAGGACGGATCCGTGATCTCGACACCTGCATTCGCAAGGGCGAAGATGGGCATGATCAGGAAATTGACCCAGGGCGACAGGGCATGCTCGACGCGATAGCTCATGTCCATGGAGCCATTGCTGATCTTGCGCAGTTCGCGGAGGCAGTGGCGCTGTGGCCCGTTGGGGAATGCCGTCGGGCTGATGTGCTTGTCCCAGTTGTCTATCCTGGCGTTGTAAATGGCGCGCTTGCGGAAGAAATAAGCCCTGTTGTAACGCGGCTTGACAGGGATGAGGAAAGCCATTACGACGCCCGACATGGTAGCATGGATGCCCGAGTAGTAGAACAGTATCCATACCAGCACGGCGAAGAAGAGATAAGGCAGCATGCGCTTTTCTCCCAACCATCTGAGTATCAGCGTGCAGACGACAAGACATAATGCGATGGCCAGCAACTTCAGATTGATGGCTCCTCCGTAGAATATCGCCACAACGAGGATGGCGATAAGGTCATCGGCGATTGCCAGTGCCGTCAGGAAAACTTTCAACGAGATGGGAACCTTGTTCCCAAGTACGGACATGATGCATACCGCGAAAGCGATGTCAGTGGCTGTCGGTATACCCCAGCCGGAAGCTGCGGCCGTACCACGATTGATCAGGACGAAGATGAGGGCCGGAACCACCACGCCGCCGAAGGCAGCGATGACGGGCAGCATGGCTTTCTTGGTTGAAGACAATTCTCCGTCTGCGATCTCGCGCTTGATCTCCAGGCCGACCGTGAAGAAGAAGAACACCATCAGGATGTCGTTGATGAACCTCTCTATGGTCATGTCCTTCGGGAAGAGGAAGTCGATTTGTCCGTCCGGGCTGGAGAAGTGCACCTGCACGGCGGTTTCGAGGAAATCCTTGTACAGGGTGCGGGTTGCCGG
>JBGUGW010000335.1:0-3222 GCA_045111695.1 Candidatus Cryptobacteroides sp.
TCGGGTTGAGACTTTGCCGTGGGAGATGTTCTGGAGTTTTTTGGCGAGCATCTTCTTGCGGATGGGGGCGACGAGGTCGGTGAAGACGACGCCGTCCAGGTGGGACATCTCGTGCTGGATCATGCGGCATGCGAACTTGTCGAACTTCTCGGTGACTTCCTCGAACTTCTCGTTGTAGTAGCGGACGGTCATGCTCTCGGGGCGCACCACGTCGGCGTAGATGCCGGGAATGCTGAGGCAGCCTTCGTTGTACTCGCACTTGCTCGCACTCTCCTCTAGTACGACGGGATTGATCATGACGCGCTTGAAGTCGGCGAGGTAGTCGTAGACGTCGGCCATGACGGTGCCGTCGACGATGAGCACGCGCTGGCTGACGCCGATCTGGGGTGCGGCGAGGCCGCAGCCGTCGGCCACCGCCAGCGTGTCCTTGAGGTCGGTGATGAGCTGGGTAAGCTCTTCCTTGCGGCTGAGATCCGCATCCTGCGCCCTGGCCCGGAGCACTTCCGAGCCGTAGAGATAGATAGGCTGAATCATAGTCCTTTCGATTTTCTGTCCATGTATCCTTGCAGGATGATGGCCGCGCTGATGCGGTCCACCGATGCCTTGTTCCTGCGGTCCTTGTATTTCATGCCTCCGTCGATCATGGCCCTGTGGGCGAGCACGGAGGTGAAGCGTTCGTCCTCAAGCTCCACCGGGATGCCCGGGAATGCCTTTTTGAGGACGGGAAGGAAAGCGTCTACGTCCGCCGCAGCCTCCGAAGGCCTGCCGTCGAGGTTCATGGGATAACCCACGACAAATCGGGTTATGGTCTCTTTTTCGGAGTATTTTTGAAGATAATCTATTATCTTTGCAGACGGTACCGTCTCGAGTGCGGACGCAAATATGCCGAGGGGATCGCTTGCCGCAAGCCCCGTGCGTTTCCTTCCGTAATCGATGCCGATCAGTCTTTCCATGAGACTGCAAATTTAGTTAAAAAGTATGTCAGAGCAAAATAATCAGCCGAAAGCCCGGAGTTTCCGCCTGTCCCTCGTGGACGACCTGACCCACCGCAAACTGGGTGTGCTTCACTTCACGAAGCCCGGTTTCTTCGTGACGGTCATCTCGGCTGTTGTGGTCCTTTTCGCCATCGTCTATGCGCTGCTGGCTTATACGCCGCTGCGCACCTCCATACCCGGATATCCGGACGCCCATACCCGCCGCGCCGCCATACAGAACGCCATCAGGATTGATTCGCTTGAGAATGTCATCAGCCGCTGGGAGCTCTATTCGGAGAACCTCGTGCGGGTGATCGAGGGCGAAGCGCCGCTGCCGGTCGACAGCGTGATCCGCCTTGCGGATGCAGCTGCCGCCGAGGGGCGCGACGCCGCCTACCTTGCCGGGCGCGACTCGCTGATGCGCGACCTCGTGAACCGCGAGGAGCAGTTCGGCGTCAGCGGCAGCGAGGAGCGCGAGCTCCCCATCGAGGGGCTGCATTTCTTCACCCCGCTCAAGGGAGTGGTCTCCCAGGGTTTCGACGGAGTCATGCACCCTTATGTCGACATTGCCGCTCCCGCCAATACCGTGGTCATGTCCATCCTTGACGGCATCGTCATCTTCGACGGCTGGACCGACGGATCCGACTATACCATCATCATCCAGCACGAAGGTGGCGTCATAAGCGTGTACAAGCACAACGGCAGGCTCCTGCACAAGACCGGAGACCGTGTGTCGTCAGGCACTTCCATCGCCCTTGTGGGCGGATCGGTGGAGGGGGACGAGCACCTGCGTTTCGAGCTGTGGTACCGTGGCGAGGTGGTTGACCCTGAAAAATACATCGTTTTCTGATGAAGAGGAGGATAGCGATACTCGGATCGACCGGTTCGATCGGACGGCAGACCCTGGATGTGGTGCGGCAGCACCCCGATCTCTTTCAGATAGAGCTTCTTACCGCCAACAACAGCACTGAACTCCTTATCGCACAGGCGAGGGAATTCGACGCCAACAGCGTGGTCATCTGCAATGAGTCGCACTACCGCGAGGTGGCCGACGCGCTGCAGCCTGACGGCATCAAGGTCTTCGCCGGCATCCAGTCGGCCTGCGACCTCGTGGCGGGGGACAACATCGACATCGTCGTGGCCTCCATGGTCGGCTTCAGCGGACTGGCTCCGACCGTAGCCGCCGTCAAGGCGGGCAAGGTCATCGCCCTGGCCAACAAAGAGACGCTGGTCGCTGCCGGTTCCGTGGTCATGGGCCTTGCCGAGGAGCATCACGCGCCCATCCTTCCCGTCGATTCGGAGCATTCAGCCATATTCCAGTGCCTGCTGGCGGCGCAGGGCAACGCCCTCAGCCGCATCCATCTCACCGCCTCCGGCGGTCCTTTCCGCACCTGGGACAAGACCCTGATCGCTAAGGCCACCAAGGACATGGCGCTCAAGCATCCCAACTGGAACATGGGTGCCAAGATCACCATCGACTCCGCGACCATGATGAACAAGGGCTTCGAAGTCATCGAGGCCAAATGGCTGTTCGATGTCGAGCCGGACCACATCCATGTAGTCGTGCATCCCGAGTCCATCATCCATTCGATGGTGGAGTTCGAGGACGGTGCGGTGATCGCGCAGCTCGGGCATCCCGACATGCGCGAACCCATACAGTTCGCCATTGGATTCCCCGAGCGCCTGCCGCTCAACAACCGCAAGCTGGATTTCGCGAAGCTGGGTTCCCTCAGCTTTGCCGAGCCGGACATGGACCGCTTCCCGTGCCTGGCCCTCGCTTTCGGGGCCATACGCCGGGGCGGCAACATTCCCTGTGTTCTCAACGCGGCCAACGAAGCCGCTGTAGCGGCCTATCTGAAGGACCGCATAGGATTCTACGATATCGCACGCATAGCCGAAGAATGCATGGCAGGTGCGGATTTTGTAGCAAATCCTTCGCTCGACGACATCTTCGCCTCCAACGACTGGGCATTGCGTCGGGCCAATGAATTGATAATCAAATGGTAGTATTGATCAAGACGCTTCAGGTGATACTGGCCCTCTCGGTGCTCATCATCATTCACGAGTTCGGCCACTTCACTTTTGCGAAGCTTTTCGGCATACGTGTGGACAAATTCTTCCTCTTTTTCGACGTGGGAGGTGCAAAACTTTTCTCGTCCAAGAAGACCAAGTGGTTCACCAAGCTTTTCCCCAAGGCGGCTGAGGCTGAGACAGAGTACGGCATAGGCTGGCTTCCGCTGGGAGGATA
>JBGUGW010000336.1:0-10652 GCA_045111695.1 Candidatus Cryptobacteroides sp.
AAGGATGGCGATGAGCGCGCCGATACCGTAGAGCAGCCAGGGCGCGCTGCCGCCGTTCATCATAGGCTGGATGACTGCGGCCATTGCATTGGCCTGAGGGGCCACGAGGGCATTGTCTCCGACAAATCCATAGGTCTTGTTCAGCACCAGCATCACGCCGGCCACGGTCACCGCGGCGACAAGCGTTCCGACGAACTTCCAGGTCTCCTGCTTCGCAGGGGTCGTTCCTATCCAGTAACCGATCTTGAGGTCGGTGATGAAGGCTCCGGCGACCGAGAGGGCGGTACAGACGACTCCGCCGATGAGCATCGCCGCCACCATGCCGGCATTGCCCTTGAGGCCGACGGCCACAAGGACGAGCGCGGTGATGATGAGAGTCATGATGGTCATTCCGCTGACAGGGTTGGTGCCGACGATGGCAATGGCGTTGGCCGCCACCGTAGTGAAGAGGAAAGATATGACGGCAACGATCAGAAGCCCGATCAGAGCCTGCCAGACATTGTTGACGACGCCACCGAAGGCGAAGAACGCAAAGACTGCCAGCAGGGCCAAGACTATGCCGAAGATGACGGACTTCATCGAGATATCCTTCTGGGTACGCTCCACGGAAGCGGCAGTCTCACCAGGCTTGCGCTTGAACTCGCCTGCGGCCAGGCCGACCGCGGACTTGATGACTCCCGCAGAGCGGATGATGCCGATAATGCCTGCGGTGGCGATGCCGCCGATGCCGATGTGCCTCGCATAATCCTTGAATATCTGGTCGGCCGAAAGCTGGCTGATGGTATTGACCACTCCGGTGTGCATGAGGTCGATGACATTGCCGCCCCAGATGAGGTTCATCAGCGGGATGATCACGAGCCATACCAGGAAGGAACCGCAGCAGATGACGAATGCATATTTGAGGCCGATGATGTATCCTAGACCGAGCACGGCCGCGCCTGTATTGAGTTTCAGGACGAGCTTGGCCTTGTCGGCGACGACCTGGCCCCAGTGCATCACGGTAGTGGTAACAGTCTCGCTCCATGCGCCGAACGTGGCAACCACGAAGTCGTACAGACCGCCGATGATACCGCTGACCAGCAATGTCTTGGCACCTTTTCCTCCGCCCTCACCGTTGACCAGCACCTGGGTGGTGGCTGTAGCCTCGGGGAAGGGATACTTGCCGTGCATTTCCTTAACAAAGTACTTCCTGAAAGGAATGAGGAAAAGAATACCCAGTACACCTCCGAGCAGGGAGGAGAACACCATCTGCCAGAAATTGATGTCCAGGCCGAGGATGTAGATGGCCGGCAGGGTGAAAATAGCGCCGGCTACAATCGAGCCCGAACACGCTCCGATGGACTGGATAATGACGTTCTGGCCGAGTCCGCCCTTCTTGCCGAGGGCTCCGGTCACTCCGACTGCGATGATGGCAATGGGGATGGCCGCCTCGAACACCTGGCCGACCTTAAGGCCGAGATAGGCCGCCGCAGCGGAGAATATCACCACCATGATCAGGCCCATGGCCACCGAATAGGGCGTCACCTCGGGAAAACTCTTTCCCGGATCGAGGATGGGCTTGTACTCCTCGCCCGGCCCGAGCTCGCGATGCGCGTTCTCAGGCAAAGTATAATTCTTCTTCTCTTCCATGAATGGATCGGTTATTTGTTTTTCCGGTTCTCCTTCCGCTCTTTCCGACGCTCGTATTTCCGGATATATTTTTCCAGTCTCTTCTGGTCGCGGGCCGCATCCTTCTCGGCGGCGATCACCAGTTTCAGTGTCTGTTCGCGTTTCTTCTCCAAAGCCTTGGCGTCCTTTGCTGCCTGCTTGGCGGCATCACGGGCGTCAAGCCTCTCCCAACGCTCCTCACGGGCGTTGGCGCGCGCCTCCCGCTTAGCCTCGGTCTCCGCCTTGCGGGCGGCCTTTTCGGCTTCTTTCCGTGCGGCTTCCGCCGCCTTCAACTCCTCCGGAGTCAACTCGCGGGCGGGAACCTCCGGCTCGACGGGCTTGCCGCCGGACAGGACCGTATCGGCAGGAGCGACCCCTGCCGGTGAGTCTCCTGAACCTTGCAGGGCATTCTCAGGAAGATCTACCGCCACCGTATCCACAGCAGCCCCTGCCTGCAGGGAGTCCGCCGCGGCGGCCAGGGCCGCCTCCTGCTCTGCGAGCATCTGGCGGCGACGCGCCTCGGCATGACGCACCTGACGGAGCGAATCCGCAGCCGCAAGTTTGCGGGCGATGGACTTCATGTGCCCGGGGAAATACCTTTCAGTCTCGGTGAAACGCGGCATAGGACGCACAAGATAGCCCGTACGTTCGGACCTGCGCAGAGGCAGATCCGTTATGTCATTCTTTCCTTTCGGCCGTATATCCGGCTGCCAGTTGAAACCCTTCATCTGCCTCTCCTCCTCAGGGAGCTGCACCAAAGGATATGCATCATTCTTAGGACTGTCGAAGTAGGATATCCTATCGATTTCACCGTCAACGAAATTGGCCGTGATCATCTTCGCCTCGACTTTATTGACCGTAGCGAAGGCATCGTTCTCCTTGAGATAGAACAAAGCCGAGGAGCCTCCGAGTGCATCAAAGCGTTCGAGCACCGTGGTGGAGTCAAAATACGCCATGATCTCCGTACCGCGGATCTGGTCGAAGCACAAAGTATCCTCCTGGATGATGATGAAGGCGTTAGACATCAGGTTGGCCTTGTCCATCCTCTGGTTCTTGACCGAGACGGTCAGGCTGTCGGAAGTGTATTGCCGATTGCCTTCATTCCACACGATAGGCGAAAGGAAAAGCCTGTCCAGCGAATCAAGGTCGGTATACTCCAACGAGTCGCATCGAGCCTGCATGTCGGACTTGAACATGCGGATATGGCCCCTGGCCCTCAGGAAGCCAATGGCCGTGGTATCGCGATTGGCCAGGGAATCCCGGACAAAGAGTTCGCGCTCAGCGGCCAGGGCTTCAACCCTCGCGATAGAGTCCAGCCGCATCTTTTCCGCCATGGCGATAGAGTCAAGCGCTACCGGCTCTTCAAACGACAGTGAATCAAGGGGCTGTTCGATATCCGGCTCCGGAACGCTTTCCTGCTCCACGGGATCCTCGGCTTGCTTTACGCGCTCCGGCGCGGATGAAGCAACACTCTTGCCGCGGTAAGTGGCCACGGGATCCGCGGCCATGTCGTCAAGGCGTCTCGAGGCAGCCGCCACGATATTGCCGTTGATATCGCATTTCGGCACTGTCCAGTAGACCATGTGGTCAGCCCCCATGTACACTGTATCGATCTGTCCTCCCTGATTGGTCTCCGCTATGACAGCGGCTTCACGCTCGAGTGTCACCTGAGAAAGCGAGTCCACATAGAACAGCCGCTTGGACAGGGCCGACACGTTGCGTGTAGTGTCCATGACCTGGACATTGCCGAACATCTCGATGTCATTGCGTGCGCGGTCGAAATACAGGGAATCCGCCCACCCTTCCTGGGTGTCGGACATGAGATGGACGTCATTGGTGAAGAAGAAACGATCGTTCGCCTTGTCGTACGAACCTTCCTCGGAGGAAAGCATATTCTTTCCTTTCCACGCGTCGAGGCCGCCGAAGAACTCGGCGAAATCATAGTCGGTATGGTACAGCAACCTCCTGGTGCTGACATAGACCGAATCGGTGTACATGTTAACGTTCCGCTCGAAGGTGAACAGCCTCTCTTTGGAATCATAAGTACCTTCCGTGCTTTCGATCACCTGTCCGTCCTTGTCGCGCATCGATGCACCGCGCTGGAAATACGCGACACTGTCCCTGGTGTTATAGTCCAGATAACGAGTTCTCAAGGTGTTTCCATCCTTGTCCATGAGCTGTACCTGCGGTCCCCTGAACTGTGCCAGGTCGTCGTCGATAAGATAGTCCAGGCTCTCGCTGGAAAGGACCGTGCGGTCCTGTATTATCTGGACATGGCCGTATGCATTGATAATGCGCATGTCGACATTCCAGAGGGCGGAGTCGCAGACGAGATATGTATTGTTATGGAGGAAACGTGCCTCGATGGCCTTGCGGTAATGCAATCCGGAGGCACTCTCAAGCAGCTCCAGCGACTTGGCGTTCATCAGCACCACGACGCTGTCTGTCTGGCCCCGGTTTCTCTGGGCAGACAGCGGCTGCAGCATGACAGCCGCCAGCAGGAGAGCGATGATCGGACGACGGAAGGACATCGAGCGGGACTGCTATTCGCGGAACTTGTCCTTCCACCCGCCGCGGTTGAACTCGCAGTCCTTGAACATGGGATCCAGGACGATATGGGTGGTGGCGATCTTTTCGTCGATGAATTCGTTGATCACCTTCATCTGCTTCTCATACTTGACCTGGTCGGCCAGATCCGTGAAATCATTCTCGAAAGAAGCTGTATGGGCGGGGATGATCTTGTCGAGACGGATGATCTTATACACGAGGTTGCCGTCGCGGCCCTCATTGTCAAGGGACGCAATGGGCTCGGATATCTCGCCCTCCTTAAGGTCACGGATGGCGGCATAGTCCTGGGGCTTGATCTGGTCCACCTCGAAATAGGAACTTCCGGTATTGGGATCGGACATCTGGCCGCCGTTGGTACGGGTGGCCGGATCCTGAGAATAGAAACGGGCGGCCAGCTCGAAAGTGACGGCCTTGTTCTGTATCTCGGTACGGAGTGAGTCGAGGGTCTTGAACGCCTTAGTCTGATCCTCCTGGGTATACTGGGGACGGAGAAGGATATGGCGGGCGTTGAACATGTCGCCCTTCTTCTCAAGGACCTCGATGATGTGGAATCCGTCAGGAGTCTCGACTATCTGGGAAATGGTACCTGGCTTGAGGGCCATGGCGGCATCGGAGAAAGCGGGCCAGTAGATGGACTTGGAGGCCATGCCGAGCTCTCCTCCCCTGCGGGAACTGCCATCCTCGGAATAGAGGCGCGCTAGTGTGGCGAAGCTCTCGCCGTTCAGGATGCGCTCGCGCAGTGCAAGGAGCCTCTCCTTGACTGCGAGCGCAGCCGCTTCGCGGTCGGGGTAGATGCATATCTGGCTCATCTGGTACTTCATCGGCACGACGGGAAGCGTCGAAACGTCCGCGGAATCGAGATACTGCTTGACGTCATAAGGAGTCATGTCGGGAACCTTGGAAGCGATCTCCGACTGCTCCTGCTCGGTCAGGCTCTGGTCTTCGAGCTGACGGCGCCACTCCTCGCGCAGGCGGTAAAGAGGCTTGCCGAAATACTCCTCCAGGGCCTCGTCTCCGCCGAAATAGCTGCGGTACTGGTCGATCTGGCTGTTGAGGGTGTTCTCGACATTGTCGTTGCTGATGGTGAGCGAATCCACGCGGGCCTGCATCAAGAAGATCTTGGACTCGAGCATCTTCTCCAGCACCTCACAGCGGGCGCCCCTGTCGGACGGCATTCCCTGTGCCCGCATCATCTGGATCTGGGCCTCAATGTCTGCAAGGGAGATCATTTCGTTGCCGACCACGGCAACGGACTTGTCGATAAGTCCTCCCTGATATCTCTGTGCGAAAGCTGCGGTGGAGCAACACGACAGGGCGACGGCCGTCGCCAGCACGATGATAGTCTTTCTCATTTGTCAGAATAAATAATAAAGTTTTCCTTGGCCAAGGCATCATCCAGCAAGTCCTGTTCCAAAGTCGTCAGCAGGCGGTGTTTCCTGTTGCTGATGATGATATCCCGGATGCGGTCCTCGCAATAATCCAGCGGAGCGAGGGTGCCGGCCTTGCGGGTTTCGAGGACGTAGGCCACCTTCAGGTCTCCCCTTTCCTCCCTCATCTCGATATAGGATCCGGAGAGCTTGGAGAGCATGGTGCCATAGTCGGTGCCGAACTCGCGCGCAAGGGTAACGGCGTCTATCCAGCGCTCCGACCAGTCGACGTAACGGAGGGCGGAAGAGTACGCCAGGCTGTCCGCCTCGGCGATGTCTTCGTATTCGTTGGACGACATCCTCCTACGTATGGTCTCATAGTTCGGGGAATCCTCCATGATGTCCAGGAAACGCGCCTTCAGTATGGGAATGTCAAGGACGAACAGGTCGCTGTGGTCCTCGTAATACTTCTCGATCTCCTGCCGGGTGACGTTGGTGTCCAGACGCTCGTTTACGTAGCGCTGCTCGTAGCGGTAGCGGAGCAGGGAGTTCTTGTAGTCCTCGAGCTCGCGCGAGACATCTTTCTCCGACTTGGAGAGCTGCTGCTCAGCCATGTCGGCATACAGGCAGCCGGTAGCCCATGAGCGGATGTACTGCTCAGCGAGACGGGTGCTGTCCTCGGCCGATACCCCGTTGGGGATGAGAGCCTCAAGCTCCGAAAGGTACAGCTTGTGCGAACCCACTTTGGCGGCCACGTCACCGTCATGCACGAAATCCCCTATCGCGCGGCACGAAGCGAGCAGTGCGATGAAGAAGCATGCAATGAGTATCCGACAGTTGTTCACGATATAGTCGTTTGTAACTGGCAAATATACGAATAATCTTTTTTCAATCAAAAACAGGAGGTGTCCAAAGGGCTCCCTGACGGGTGTCGCGGGCCTCGAGCCTCGCGTCCAGGAGATGGAGTATCTGGAAATTGCGGATGAGCCCCCAGCGGGCCTTCTCGACGAAACGCGGTGGGACTTCACCCGCGACCCGCTCGATGTAAAGGTCGGGGCGGAGACGCTCCAGGATATCGATGACGAAGTCGAGATACTCGTCAAGGGTCCATTGCAGGAAGCGCTCCGGATGCTCCTGAGCTTCGGCTTCCATGCGCGTACCCTTGACCAGCTGGAGCTGGTGGAACTTGATGCTGTGGAGCGGCAGGGAGTTGATGGCCGCGCACTGGTCCAGGAGCATCTGCCGGGTCTCGCCCGGCAGGCCGAGGATGAAGTGCCCGCCGACGTCGAAGCCGCGCGCGGCGGTCGCTTCGACAGCCCTGCGGGCGCACTCGAAGCCGTGGCCGCGCCCGATTTGCTCCAGCGTAGCGTCATAGCACGACTCGATGCCGTATTCGATCTGGATGACCGGCGTGCGGAAAGGCGGTTCCTTACCCGCCATGGGAGTATCGCGGATCTCTTCCAGCAAGTCCAGCCTAGTGTCGTCGATGCAGTCTGGACGCGTCCCGATAACGAGGCCGACCACCTTGGGATGGGCCAAGGCCTCCGAATAGACCTGCCTGAGACGGTCGACAGGCCCGTAAGTATTGCTGAATGACTGGAAATATGCCAGATAGTGCGAAGCTCCCCTGTACCGTACCTGATGGAAGGAGATGCCTTCGTCCAGCTGCTGTGCGATGGACTTGCCAGGAGTGCTGTATCCGGGATGGAAAGCGGCGTTGTCGCAGTACGAACAGCCGCCCGTCCCCACCGTACCGTCCCGGTTCGGGCAGGTAAAACCCGCATCGATCACGAGTTTCTGCAGTCTTTCCCCGTATTTCTCACGGAAATACCCCGCGTATGAATTGTATCGCTTCTCCATGCCGGACACAAAGTTACGGGAATTTGGCTATATTTGTATCAAATGTCATCGATATGAAAAAGTTCGCTGCCGTCATGGCGTCAGCCGTGCTGACGCTTGCCGCGGCCGCCCAGGTCCCCTCCGGGGAAGGGCGGCGCTGGGCCGTCGTCGACCTGTCGGTCAATTTCATGCGCGAGGCCCCGGACTACACCGCCGAGAACGGCGACCAGACACTGATGGGAACGGTTGTGGAGATTGTCGGAGAGGAAGGCTACTGGCGCCAGATAGTCAGCCCGGAGCCGTACAAGGCCTGGGTCAACGAGTTAGGACTTGCAGGAATGAGCGCAGACGAAGTCAACGCATACATAGCCAGCCCGAAATACATCTGCACGGCAGACTTTACGCATATCTTTGCAGGGCCTTCCCAAAAGTCCGGAACTGTAAGCGACCTGGTCATGGGCGGCCTCGTCCGTCCTGTCACCGACAAGCGCGGGAAAGCCGTAAAGAAAGGCCGGTTCCTGGCCTGCATGCTGCCTGACGGCAGGACAGGCTGGGTACCCGGAACCGACGTGGAAGACTTTACGTCCTGGTCGGCCGCCAGAAACGCAACCGGCGAGAACATAGTCAACACAGCGCTCCGTTTCCTCGGAGTCCCCTACATGTGGGGCGGGACCTCTTTCAAGGCTGTGGATTGCAGCGGTTTCTCCCTCTGTGTCTATTTCATGAACGGCATCCTGCTGCCGAGGAACACCTCCCAACAGGTTCGCGCAGGCGTGGAGGTTGGACTGGACTCGCTACAGCCGGGCGACCTGCTGTTCTTCGGGACACCGGCGACCGATGAAAAGCCCGAAAGGGTCAATCATGTCGGCATCTACATCGGCGGCGGGCGCTTCATCCATTCCTCCCAGCTGGTGCGCATCAGTTCGCTGGATCCCTCACAGCCTGACTACTATGAGCGCAAGCCCCTCCACGCCCGCCGCATCCTCGGCCATACCGATGACGGCACGGGCGTAACCCTCCTGTCAAATAACCCATTTTACTTTATACAACAAAAACAGTCGAAATGAAAAGGACCATAACAACCCTTTTGCTGTTGTGCACTGCGGTTTTCGCCTTTGCACAGAATTCCTCCATACTTCGCCCCAGGGTAGAGATTGCAGAATGCTCATCTGAACAGAACAACACCGAACTGGAGGTCTTCTACATGAATGATGAGACCCCCCGCGTGTATTATCTCTCGCTGGGGGGCCTTGGAGTAGGTACTGACATCATCCAGGTCGACTTCGACCCTGTTTTCGAACTCTTCATCCCGCTTGGCGGCAACCTTGACGAGGTTATCGACAGGATGAATGAGATCAAGGCGCTTTACAGTATGCCGAGACGGGGATCGACTGAGATAAGCGGAAGTTTTGCCGCCCTCTATCCCAACGACGATCTTGTGACGACTACCGTCACCTCCAGAAGGTTCCTTGCCAGCAAGGTGCTGGAGTTCAGCCTGCCTACCGGCACCGACGGCATAGTCCGCGCCACACACATATACAAGGGTGACTTCAACAGCCTCCTCACAAGCATAAAGCTATACAGGAAGCTTCATCCCAAGGAGTAGACCTGATCCGGCACGCTTGACGGCGAACCGGCATATGCCGGTCGAGTCTAAAACTTCATCGACAGCGTCATGCCTGTCACAGGCGTCATCCCGTTGGATGTCATGGCGAAATCGACGGAAGGATAGAGGTCGATATCGATGGCGCGACCGCCCTGGAGGTCCTGATAATACATATTCTTGACCTTCGCGACCTTGACGGCATCGCAGATGTTCCATACCCAGTAGACGGCGTTGCCGGCAGCGACACCGATAAGTCCCAGGCCCCATTTCAACGCCGCTTTCTCGTCAGTGATGACAAGGTTGCCGTTTGCATCCCTCTGGATATTGCCATTGGCATCCCTCTGGACATAATCGTAAAACTTGTTCACGCAGACACCGGCAGCGACGCCGAAAGCGAAATCACCAGCGAAAACAGCGATGCCACGTCCGGCCTCTCCGCATACTAGTTGTCCCAGGCCGGGCACAACTGCGGAAGCCAGCCCGGACCATCCCCTCGAATACGGATCGACACTGGACTTGAAATACTCCTTGGGGTTGTAAATGCCTTTCAGCTCCCTGTACTTCATTCCGGGAGCGATCTGGGCAGACAGGGTCGTTGCAGTGAAAACGACAGCGGCGAGCATGATGAGGATTCGTTTCATGGTATAAAGGTTTTATGTTGCTGCAAATATAGTTGTTTTTCATTCTTTCCGCAACGGGACTGCTTTTTGCGGAAAAATGACTATATTTGCAGCCGACAATTCTAATGAATACAATTCTATGAACTTACGTGACGTAAAAAAGGACATCGAATACGTGCTCAGCGCGTTCGTGGATGACTGCTATTTCCTCGCAACCTGCAACCCTTCCATCTCCGACGAGAAGCTTTCCGGTCTCCTCGACGAGGCCATCGAGCTCTTCAACGATCTCAAGGACAAGGTCAACATCAAGCCCGAGGGCGGCAAGAAAGCCTATTTCAACGGCCTCCGCAAGGAGCTCCTCGAGAAGACCGACGGACTCTACACCAAGTTGAGCGACATCGTGAAGGAGTCGAAATAACTATCACCATACAAGGAAAAAGGAAGTGACCGATAATCTTATCGGTCACTTTTTTATTGTCATCGTTCTGCCTGGGGACCAGGGGTTGGCAAGTAAAACTATTTGAACAGGGCCTTGACGAGGGCGGGGACGTCGGAAACCTTCACGACCTGGATGCCTTCGGCGGATTTCTTGTCGAAGGAGGAGAAGGAGGAGACGAAGACCTTGCGGAAGCCGAGGCGGGCGGCCTCGGCGATGCGCCGGTCGGTCTGGCCGACCGGGCGGATCTCGCCGCTCAGCCCGACCTCGCCGGCGAAGCATACATCCGAGGGGATGGCGAAGTCGAAGTTGGACGAGAGGACGGCGCAGATGACGGCGAGGTCGCAGGCAGGGTCGCTGACCCTCAGGCCGCCGGCCATGTTGAGGAAGACGTCCTTGGCGCTGAGGTGGAAGCCGGCGCGGCGCTCGAGCACGGCGAGCAGCATGTTAAGCCGGCGCACGTCGAAGCCGGTCGCAGAGCGCTGCGCCGTGCCGTACGCGGCCGAGCTGACAAGCGCCTGGACCTCGAAGAGGAAAGGACGCGAGCCGTCCAGCATGGCGCTAACGGC
>JBGUGW010000337.1:0-3553 GCA_045111695.1 Candidatus Cryptobacteroides sp.
CGCCGGAAGGCTCGATCTCGTCGTCGGAATCGAGGATATCGAAGAATCCCTCGGCATAGACGAGGGCTTCGTTCATGTTGTCGAATATCATCTGGAGGTGGCGGATCGGGGCGATGACGTTCGAGAAGAGCATGATGTGGTACATGATCTTACCGATGGTCATGCCGGGATATCCGATCAGGACGAGATAGGCCGTGAGGATGATGATCAGGACGGTGCCGACCTGCTGCACGAAGCTCTTGAGACCGTCGAAAAGGAAGCTGACTTTGCGAGTAGCCATCTGATTGTTGGTCAGGCGTATCTGCAGGTCGAGTTGCTTGTCTCCTTCAATCCTTTCACGGTTGAAAGACTTGATGACATTGATGCTCTCGATGATGTTCATTATGCCGTTGCTCTTCTGCTCATGGTAGGACCGCATCTCGCGCCTCCAGCCGCGCAGTTTCTTGGCCTGCAGCCAAGTGATCAGGAAGTATAGCGGGACGATGAAGAGAGCAGTGAGACCGACATAGACATTGGCGGCAAAGATGAGGATGAGGGCGAGTCCTGCGCTCGTGAACATGGGGAGAAGGTCGATGAAAACGTTGTTCACTGTGTTCGTAAGGCTGTCCACTCCCCTGTCGATACGGGTCTGCAGCTTGCCGGGTTCATTGCCGTTGGCGGAGAAGAAGGCCATGCGGAAAGTCAGCATCTTCTCTATGACGGCCTGGGCAAGGTCGCGCGAGACCAGAATGCGCATGCGCATGCCGAAATACTTCTGTGCGAAGCCGATAAGGACAGTAAGCACTTCCTTGCCAAGCAGCACGATGGAGATTATAGTCAGGATGCGGGCGGCCTTGGACCATGCGAAATCCTTGGCCGTGACCAGCGCATTGACGGAGTCGACCGTCCTGTCGAGCACGATGGCGTTGACCTGCGCGAACAGGGAACTGATGAGCGTGAGGGTCAATGTCGCAACCACCAGCCACTTGTAAGGGATGACATACTTCCAGATCTTGCCGAAGAGCTCCCAGATGGTCATGTTAGTCCGTTTCTTCATATCTTTCAATATTGCTTTCTATATTTCAGACTTCCTAAGTTCTTGTAAAAGAGCATTCCCGATGTATCGGGCACATACTTGACGTCGCGGCGCTCCCAGGTATGAGGATCGACGGCGAAAGTCACCGGCTCGCGCGGTCCCTCCAGGGTGAAACCCAGTTCGCGGTAAGCCCTGCCGTCCGACCATTCAAGGTCTGCATAGGTCATAACGTCCTCCGGATGTACTTCGGAAACAAAAGTCTCCAAAAGTTTTCCCATCCCTCCTTCCACCCGTATGCCGGGAAGCGACGCATAGCGCACCCATTCGTGGGAGCGGACGCGTCGTCCTCCGATAACTCGGTTGCGCGCTTTTGAGAATGTCGCTACGGCGACGAGATCCCCTGGCTGCGGGCCGGGAAGGTCCTTCGTCCCGCTCAGTTGTCCTTTCTCACCCGTGACGCGCTCCACGAAAAGGCCGTAACGGAAACGGCTCAGGGCATCGCCGTAACTGTGTGTCTGCGAGAGGAATGCAGCAGCAACGGCCCGCTCGATGCGCCTCACGGCGCAGTTGCGGGCGTACACCTGCCGGAACTGTCCGCAATGCGCCAGCAGGCGCAGGCGGACCGCCTCCCCGGCAGTGCGCCAGCGGTCTTCCGTCACGAAGACCGCCTTCCCAGCCAGGGGCTCCAGGGAGAGCCGCTGCGCCTCGGCGGCGGACATATCCCGGGCCGTCAGCGGGACGGGCACGATGTCCGGGCGGCCGTCAAGGCCGTACGAGGACAGGAACAGGGATAATTCGTCGACAAAATCCATTACGCGAATCGATCATACAAATTTATTGAAAAACCCTGAAAAACAATACGCTCTCCGATTTATGCAATAAGGAAAATTTGGCTATATTTGTACATTATATGTACAAGTCGACGAAACAACGATAAAACCATACACCATGTACGACAACGAAAAAGGGCTCTATGTCGCCCACGGCCCCAAAGGCCCCATCTCCATCCTCGGCAAAATGGCCAACAGGCACGGACTCATCTCAGGCGCCACCGGTACCGGCAAGACCGTGACGCTCCAAGTCCTGGCCGAAAGCTTCTGTGAGGCAGGCGTCCCCTGTTTCATGGCGGACATGAAAGGTGACCTCAGCGGCATCAGCCAGGCCGGATCCATGTCCGGCTTCATCCAGAAGCGCTGCGGAGAGTTCGGCATCGAGAACCCGGATTTCCATGGCTGTCCTGTACGTTTCTATGACGTGTTCGGCGAGCAGGGTCACCCCATGCGTACTACCATATCCAACATGGGCCCGCAGTTGCTGGCCCGCCTCATGGGCCTCAACGAGACCCAGACAGGCGTGCTCAACATCGTCTTCCGTGTAGCGGACGACCGCGGCCTGTTGCTGCTTGATCTCAAGGATCTCCGCTCCATGCTGGGCTATATCGCAGAGCATGCAAGCGAGTTCACGGCCAATTACGGCACCGTGACCGCCATGAGCGTCGGCGCCATCCAGCGAGCCCTCCTTGAACTTGAGAACCAGGGCGCCAACAAGTTCTTCGGCGAGCCCTCCTTCGATATCTACGACCTCATCCAGTGCGAGCAGGGCAAGGGTGTGATGAGCGTCCTCGCAGCTGACAAGCTCATGCTCAATCCCAAGCTTTATTCCACCTTCCTCCTCTGGCTCATGAGCGACCTGTACGCCCAGCTTCCGGAAGTCGGAGACATGGACCTTCCTAAGCTCGTATTCTTTTTCGACGAGGCGCACACCCTGTTCGACGACACACCCAAGGCGCTGGTCAGCAAGATCGAGCAGGTCATCCGCCTGATCCGAAGCAAGGGTGTCGGCATTTATTTCGTTACCCAGAATCCTACCGACGTCCCGGACAACATCGCCGGACAGCTCGGTAACCGCGTCCAGCACGCGTTGCGCGCATATAGTCCCAAGGAGCAGAAGGTCGTCAAGGCTGCGGCCGAGACCTTCCGCGCCAATCCCGAATTCAAGACCGAGGATGCCATCATGGAGCTCGGTACCGGCGAGGCCCTCGTTTCGTTCCTCGACGAGAAAGGCGCTCCGACCATGGTCGAGCGCGCCAAGATCCTCTTCCCTCTCAGCCAGATAGGAGCGATTACCGAGAGCCAGCGCGAGACCATCATCAAGCAGAGCCGCGTCTACGGCCGTTACGACCACATGGTCGACCGCGAGAGCGCCTTCGAACTGCTTCTCGCCGAGAGCGAGGTGGCAGCCAAGGCCGCCGAGAAGGAGCGTGCAGAGGCCGAAGCTGCAAAGGCTGCTGAAAAGAAAGCCAGGGAAGAGGCAAAGGAAGAAGAGCGCCAGAGCAAGGAAGCGGCCAAGAAAAAGTCGTCCAAGTCCAAGAAATCCGTCGGAAAGGCCATCATCGGTGCAGCCGTCGGCGCCGCTATCACAAGCGTCACCAACAGCATCGGCAACGAAGTCGCCAACAGCGTGACCGGCAAGAAAACCAAGGGCAAGACCAGCGCGAAGGACGTGGCCGGCAAGGCCGTCAAGTCCGCCACCACCACC
>JBGUGW010000338.1:0-1017 GCA_045111695.1 Candidatus Cryptobacteroides sp.
CAAGGATTCCATCCTGGAGGATTATTGCAGCAAGAAATATTTCACGGGGGCTGGATGGGACAGCAGGAAGGCTGCCGAAGCCGCGAAGGCGGGCGACTCAGACGCCCTGCTCCTCTTCGACGAGTTCGGGCGTCATCTCGGCGCCCTGGTCTGTACCGTCATGTACGCCTATGACCCGAGCCACATCGGACTGGCCGGCGGCATAGCCAACAACTATCCTTTCTTCTGCCAGGCCATGGAGGAGTACATCTGGGCCAATTTCCCTTATCGCAAGCCCCTCGAAAACCTCAAGATCGACGTATTCACCGGTGACACCCTCCCCATCCTCGGGGCGTCCCTCATCTAATCACTATCGCCAATATGAAGAGAATCAGTTTTTTCCTTTTCGGTATCCTCGCATGTGCATCAGCGTTCGCACAGGTGGACCAGGGCCGCGACCTGTCCAAGTATGCCGACGACAAGTTCAGTGAAGACGACAAATACACCGTGGCTGAGCCCTATCAGACCGTAACGGTGGCGCAGTCTAAATCCAAGAAGATCAAGAATGTCATCTTCATGATCGGCGATGGAATGGGTCTGGAGCAGGTCAGCGTCGCCTGGACGCTCAACGGCGGCCACCTGAACCTAGACAATTTCCCGGTGACGGGCTTCTCGCGCACTTATTGCGTGGACGAGCTCGTTACTGATTCCTGTGCCGGCGGCACCGCGCTTGCCATCGGGAAGAAGACCCTGTACGGGTACATCGGCCAGGACGCCGAGGGCAATCCCGGTTTCTCCCTGCTCCATGAGGCGCAGAGGAAAGGTATGAAGACCGGCCTTGCGGTGACCTGCCGCATCAACGACGCCACGCCCGCCGATTTCGCGCTCCATTCCCCTGACCGTCATCTGGAAGCTGAGATAGCCGCTCAGTATGTAGACAGCGGAGTGGACTTCATCTCAGGCGGCGGACGCCAGTTCTGGGACGAGCGCGAAGACGGCCGCAACCTCATCGAGGAGATGAAGGCGAAAGGCTATACC
>JBGUGW010000339.1:0-1118 GCA_045111695.1 Candidatus Cryptobacteroides sp.
GCGCGGGTGATCGAGGACCATCCGGACAGCGCGCTCTACATCCTGGACGGCGTCAAGCGGGTGGACCTGGCTACGGAACGGGAGAAGGCGGAGTATGATTTCCTGTCGGCCGAAGCATTCTACCGGACCTATTTCTTCCTGGACGATACGTCCGAGGCGGGGCTGGAACGCGCCTGCCTGTACTTCGAGGCGAACGGCCCGGCCGTGGAACGGATGCGGGCCTGGGAGCTCATGGGCACGGTCCAGACCGCGGTCGGCCGATACGGCAGCGGCATGGTGTCGTTCCGCAAGGCGGGGGCGGTGGCGCGGGAGATCGAGCGCTCGCGCAGCCGCATGGGCATGCTCGCGCTGCTCGTCGCGGCCATCCTGGCCACGCTGGTGCTGTACGCCTGGGCCCGGAAGATCCAGACGGAACGGCTGCTGGCGGAAAAGGAGGCCGAGAACGAGCGCTACCTGTCCGCCGCGGAGGACCTCCAGTCCAAGCTGTCGGCCCTCAAGGCGGACCGCCCCCGCATGGGCGGCATCGACACGCTCGACCGCCTGTGCGAGCAATACTATGTGTTTGAGGGGACTTCCAACCTGCAGCCGCGCATCCTGAACGAGGTGAAATCCATCGTGGAGGGCCTCCGCAACGACGAAAAGGTGCAGAAGAACCTGGAGCAGTCGCTGGATGAGCGCTGCGGCGGCGTCATGAAGCGCCTCCGCGCCGCCTTCCCCAAGTGGAAGGACGAGGACTTCCTCCTGTATCTCTTTACCGCATCCGGTTTCTCCGCCACCACCATCTCCACCCTCCTGGAGAAAGACAAGCCCTACGTCTACAACCGCCTTTACCGCCTCAAGGAGCGCATCAAGGCCTCCTCCTCTCCCGACAGCGAGGATTTCCTGGCGTGCTTGGAGAAATAGTTGTCCCTGTCATTTCGAGTGGAGCCGCAGGCGGAGTCGAGAAATGTTTTGCTTCCATCGGTTAGGGCGAGCCGGGAATTCTCTGATACGCTGCGAGATAACGATGGAGAGGTGCACTTTTTTTGCACCTCTCACTTTTTATATAGTTGATTGTCAGTGATTTGCGAATTCAGTCCGCGAGTTCGCCGCGGCCGTCTGTCATTGATTCCGCGCTT
>JBGUGW010000340.1:0-10799 GCA_045111695.1 Candidatus Cryptobacteroides sp.
AAGATGTATCACCTTATGACTTTGAATTAAACAACTACTTTGTAGTAATGCTAATGCTCTTTCCATCTATTGTGAGTCTTGAGATTCTTTTCGGATTGATTCCCCACTGTTTTTGAATCCGTCTTTTTAGTGCCGCTTCGTCCATTAATAATTCACCTAGTCCGATACTACGATGCCGTTGTGTTATCTTTCCGTTAAGAATAAAAGACTTGATTGCACTCTCCTTTTTTGTGCGAATGAGGACTATATCTTTTGGTGGCGAACACCAAGAGAAATCCGCTTTGTTGATTAATTGGATGGTTTCTATATCCTGCATAGAAATGGATTGAGTGAAATCCAAGACCCTAACAAGCGTCACATCGGTGGAATCAAGAAGCTCCCGAAACTCATCCTGAAGTTCCAAAACAATTCCATCAATGACAATTAGAGCATCTCTGTCAAAAGTAGTTTTATCTACATCATTAAATGGATACCCCTGTTTGTCAAGAAAGCCCTGCAAAGATGTTTTATTCTTTTTCCACTCACGCAACCCTTCAACATCGCTTCGCACATCATTGAGCCATTCCAAACCGTAGTGGTCATACAACCAAGAAAATAGCACGGCATTGTATGCTATCATTTCTTCTTCTGAACACGCCGGGAGGTCGCCGAAATCATTGTATCCAATTCCATACTTCTCTTTAAACCTCTCTTGCCCGGTATAGACTATCGGTGCGATACCACCGACCAAGATTAAATCCGCTGTGCCTTTTTCCAAATCTGCCAAAGCCGATTCAATGGTATACTGCCGAAGAATCTGTGCTTCTACGACACCTGAGAACAGGGTCAATGACAGGCATACCAAGACTCGTGCGAACATACTTACCATAATGATGCTATTTTATACTTCTCGAAGAAGTGACGATAAGTCCGCGCCTAACCACACATTTGCCGTTCTTAAACGGCTTTTCTCCGGTAATGTTTAGGTTCTTAAGGTATGAGTAAGAGACTCCGATGGCATCTTTTCCCCAATGCTCGCATAGGGCTTTCAAATTGCCGTAGTAGTAATGCTGACCGTCTTTTTCAAGATGGACGACGGCGCGTTCTTGTTTCTTTTTCGGTTCCATTCGTATCACGAATTTTGTCAAAAGTAATAAAATGTTGCCAATATTCAAAATTTGCACCCGAAAACTTGCATATATTAAATAAAAGCAGTATATTAGCTCTTGAACTAACGAATACATTATTCTATTAGTAGAAATGCTAACACCCATTATGGATAAGGTTGTGATTTTGGCTCGAGTGAGCACGGACAAGCAGGAGTACCAAAGGCAGGTCAACGAACTGACCGACTATTGCCGGCGCGTTGGATGGAGCGTCGAGGCGGTCTTCAGTAACAAGGTCAGCGGAGCGAAACGGATGGAGGAACGGGCCGAGATTATGGACCTCATCGAGTATGTCAAGGCCAATGACATCGACAAGGTCGTGTGTCTCGAAATCAGCCGTCTCGGACGCAACACCCTCGAGGCCCTTAAGGTCATTCAGTGCCTCAACGAGAACGGGGTCAGTCTGTATGTCAAGAACTACAACCTCGAGACCCTGAACCCTGACGGCAAGGTCAATCCCGTCGCGTCCCTCATCTGTACCATCCTGCTCGAGATAGCATCGATGGAACGACTGACCATCAAGGAAAGGATGGCAAGCGGTCGTGACCAATACATCGCCAAGTGCCGCAAGGAAGGGGTCAAGATGGGCCGTCCTGCGACCTACAGGAAATCTATGGATACCTACAAGCAGCAGTACTCAAGAGAGATAGCATTGCTTAAGAAAGGCATCAGTCTCCGCAACATCGCAGCCATCACGGGTACTTCAGTGAATACGCTTAGGAAACTCAAGGCGTTCTTGTAAGGATATCAATGTCAATGGACTTGCTTTTTTCCTAAGAAAAATGTATATTCTATATAGCCGACTAACTCGGCATAATCTAACAGAATTCAGTGACTATGACATAGCGTGATGTATGGCGGCTGTATGCCGCAAAGGGCAGTGGATATCCCTTACCGAACAGAAGTCTTGAGTTACCGGATCGCGTAGCGAAGAGGTGAATTATCCCGAAATAAGCCGCAGCAATGCGGAAGTTCATTTTTATTTAAATGTTGAAGGATTATGAAGAGTATTTCAAAACGATAGGGTTATCGGACGAAGAAGAAAAGAGAATAGTGCTCGAGTTTGTTGATACATTGTTCGAGTTGGCAATAACGAGTATAAACAACGACACGGATGATTGACTATAGGATAATAAGAGAAGGAAGGGATTGCGTAGTTTGGACGCGAGTATCTACGAAGTATCAAGAGGAGAATGGAGGTAGTCTCGAAACTCAAAGAGAGACCTGCGAGGAATACGCCAAGAGGAACATCTACAACATTGTCGGGTATTTCGGTGGCAAACACGAAAGCGCAAAGACTCCCGGTAAAATGATAAAGGAGATGTATGGATGTGTGAATAAGAACAAAAACATCTCAACTATACTTGTATCTGAGTTTGACCGCTTTTCCCGTGCATCGTGGCAAGCTTGCAAGATGCTTGATGAATTGCGTGAACAGGGGATTATCGTCATTGCTACGAAGTTTGGATTGGATACCCGGACTAAAGAAGGAATGTTGATGGCAAAGAACTCCATCAATATGTCTGAATGGGATAACCAAACGAGAACGGATAAGTTCATTGATGGTCGAGAGAAATGTTTTCTGTCAGGGGCGTGGGTGCATAAAGCACCATTCGGGTATTATAAGGAAGGGAAGAGCCGAAATGCGTGGTGTTACCTCAACGAGCAAGGGAGAATACTTCGCAATGCATTCAAATGGAAATTGGAGGGGGGTTCAAACAGCGAGATTCTTTCAAGACTTGAGGCAAGGGGTGTGAATATATCCAAGCAATTGCTCCATCGAATTCTCACCAATCCGTTTTATGCAGGGAAAATTTGCCATAAATTCACCCATTTTGAACTAATAGATGGACAGATTGAGCCGGCAGTAACCTATGAAAACTACCTGCGCGTTCAAGACATTTTGGCAGGAAGGACGGGGCGGTATACGCAGAACAAACACAACCCATCTTTTCCATTGACCAAGCACATCATCTGTGCAACTGATGGCACACCATTCACTTCATATACTAAAGAGAAAAGGACTGCAAAAAGTGTCCATTACTATGACTATTACAAATGCAATAAGAGTGGCTGCAGGACTAATGTGACAGCAAGAGAGATGCATGAGAAATACGAGGCATTACTTGAGCAGTACAATTTAACAGAAACGCAACTTGAACACTTCAGTAGCAGGGTGCGAGAGATATTCAAAGCGTACTCGGATGATATCATTAATCAGCGAACCCAGTTGAAGCGTAGACTTACGGAGATAGACAATGACATAAAGAATGTCCGTATCAGGTTTGCTTCCGGTAAGATTGACAATGAGTCTTTTGAGATTGCAATGCAAGAATTCAACAACCGAAAGGATTTAGTGACACTCGAAATGGAGAAGTGCAACCTGAATTTATCGAACTTTGAAAAACGGATACCTTTGATTATTGCAACTTCCTCTAACATAAGCAACTTATGGCATCAGGCAGACTTGGAAACCAAGAGGAAAATCCAAAATCTTGTCTTTCCTAACGGAATTTATTGGGATAAGGAAATCGGCAATTATCGAACTATTTCAAGGAATAAGTTTTTCGACTTAATGGACAAATATTCATTGAGTTATGGGAATAAAAAAGAGGCAGCATCTTGTGATGCTGTCTCGTTGTGCGGGTGAAGGGACTCGAACCCTTACGCCGTGAGGCACCAGATCCTAAGTCTGGCTTGGCTACCAATTACAACACACCCGCGAAACAAAAATGTCCGACCATCGCTGGCCGGACATCTATATGTGGAAAAGCCAGATTACTGCTCGTCCATAAGGCGCAGATGCTGTACATAGATCGCCTTCTGCTTGGCGATACGCCTCTTCTCGGACGGCTTCGCAAAGTTCTTGCGGGAACGGAGCTCACGAACGGCACCGGTCTTCTCGAACTTCCTCTTGAATTTCTTAAGGGCCCTCTCGATGTTTTCGCCTTCTTTGATGGGAACTATAATCATGCTTTTATCACCTCCTTTTTATTTGCGGACTGCAAAGGTAGCACAAATTATCTTTCTTCCAAAATTTTTGTGAATTTCTCCATTCCTTTGGTCGCAACATCCTTGATATGAGTGATTCGGGGGTCGTGGAGGGGCAGGTCGGCGGGGTCCACTACGTAGATCGGCGTCTTGGGGTCGGCATAACGGTACAGGCCGGCGGCGGGGTAGACCTGCATGGAAGTGCCGACGATAAGGAGCAGGTCGGCGGCGGACACTATGTCTATCGCGCGCTCGATCTTGGGGACCGCCTCGCCGAAGAAAACGATGTGCGGGCGCAACTGGCTGCCGTTCGGGGCCTTGTCGCCGAGGTTGACGGGCTCGTAGCCCACATCTATGACCTCGCGCTCGCTGTAGCTGTCGTCGTAGACTCCGCTCTCGGGACGGACCTTGGTGGCCTCGCCGTGAAGGTGGATGACGCGGGTGCTGCCGGCTTTCTCGTGGAGGTTGTCGACGTTCTGCGTGATGACCGTGACGTCGTACTTGTCCTCGAGGGCGGCTATCGCCAGGTGCGCGGCATTGGGCTGCGCATCGCGCAGCTTGGCCCGCTGCATGTTGTAGAAGTCAAGCACGAGCTTGCGGTTGCGGTACCATCCGTCGATGGACGCTACCTCCATCGGATCGTAGTTGTCCCAGAGGCCTCCGTTGTCGCGGTAGGTCCCCAACCCGCTCTCGGCGCTGACGCCGGCGCCGGTGAGCACAGCAATCTTTTCCTTCATGGTATCAGTCCTTTATGTCGAAATAATACTTCTTCACCCAGTACTCGAAGAGGGGGTCGAGGATGTGCGGTTCGTCCTTCTCGTCGAAGGTCAGGATCTCCTTCTTGCACAGCGCGTCCTTGAGGCGGCGGACGTTGGCGGAGGAGTTCAGCCCGTACTTGGCGATGACCTCGGAGGTGCTGAACTTGGTGTGTCCTTCGGCCACGGCGCGGAGCAGGCTCACCTGGTAGGTCGTCAGGTCGAACATGGTGGCCGCGAAGCGCGGCTCATGGACGGCCAGGATCATCGAGAGCGAGTCCAGCAGGACCGGCTCCATGATGTAGCCCTTGGAGAGCGAGTCGCAGATGGAGATGAAATGGTTGATATACCAAAGGTGGCCCTTGAAAAGCCGGCACACGCCGAGCAGGAGGTCACGGTCGATGACCTTGCCGCTGGCAAGGAACCCTTTGACTATATGCTCGATGATTTCCTTGTCTTCAACTGGGTTGAGGGCAAAGTGTTCCACCTGGCGGTAGAAGAACCGCCTGTGCTCGAAAATCTCCTTCATGGCGTTGACCTGCGAGCCGCAGAGCAGGAAGGAGCAGAGGGGCGATCCCACTTCACGCACTTCCTTCATCACGGACTCGAGTATCTTGCAGATCTTGTCGCCGTTCTCGGTGAGGTTGACGTTCTGGAATTCGTCGATGATGACGAAAAGTTTCATGGAGTTCTCGGCTGCAAGCCGGTAGGGGAGCCGGAATACGGCGCGGATGTCTTCGTCGTCCACATCCCAGGTCAGCGAAAGTATGGAGTCGGTCTCGGCATAGCTCTGGGGGTCGAATACGAGATGGGTGCCCTGCAGGAGCCTTCCGGCTATGTCCGCGTACTCTCCGGGAGTGGAGGCGAAGGCGCGTATGCACGAGTCTCCGAGCTGGAGCAGCAGCTGGCCGATGCTTCTCGTCGCGGTCATGTTGACCTCGGCGATGGCGAAGCGCCTGCCCTGGATGCGCATGTTGAAGAATGCCTGCTGGATGGCTGAAGTCTTGCCGCTGCGGGGAGGTTCGTAGATGGAGACATTCTCGCCAGCGTTCATGAGATTGCCCAGAATGGTGATGTCGCCCTTCCTGCCGATGAAGTTCTTGCCGGTGACGTACTTGTTGTATATGAACGGAGACTCCATGACTTAACAAATTTGTTTCAGTGCAAAAATAGCAAAATATTTTGCAGAAAGGACAAAAAACGCTAAATTTGCAGTCCCAAAAAATTTTATGGCCGCTAAGCCATTGAAAAAGAGCCGTTTTGAGAACGGACGCTTACGGTCGAAACTTTTTATAAAGTTTATTATGTACGCAATCGTTGAAATTGCAGGCCAGCAGTTCAAGGTAGAGGCTGGCAATGAGATCTTCGTCAACCGCCTCGCGGCTGCGAATGGTGCTGATGTAGAGTTCGACAAGGTACTCCTCGTCGCTGGTGACGCGGGTGTCAAGGTCGGTACTCCTTACGTAGAAGGTGCAGTGGTCAAGGCCACTGTTGTGGATGACAATGCCAAGGCCGACAAGGTCCTTGTCTTCAAGAAGATCCGCCGCAAGGGCTTCCAGAAGTGCAACGGACATCGCCAGAAGCTGACCAAGGTTCAGATTAACGCTATCGCTTAAAAAAGAACGAATTATGGCACACAAGAAAGGTCAATCAAGTTCTAAGAACGGTCGTGAGTCTCAGAGCAAGCGCCTGGGTCTCAAGAAGTTTGGCGGTGAGGTCGTAAAGGCCGGCAACATCATCGTCCGTCAGAGGGGCACTGTCCACAATCCCGACCGCAACGTCGGTATGGGCAAGGATCATACCCTGTATGCTCTCGTGGATGGTACCGTGAAGTTCACCAAGAAGAAAGCTGACAAATCCTACGTTTCAGTCATCCCGTTTGAGAACTAATCTCGAAGGGTTTGCCAAGGCATAGAGAGGACTGCACTTCGAGAGTCGTGCAAGTCCTCTTTTGTTTTATCCGAATCAAAAGTTTATCAAGATATGCTGACACTTAAGATGCTCCGCGACGATCCCGAGAAAGTGATCGCGAAGCTTGCCATCAAGAATTTCGATGCGCGCGAGATCGTGGAGCGCGTCCTTGAGTTGGATACCCGCCGTCGTGCCCTCCAGACCGAGAGCGACGCCATCCTGGCCCAGCAGAGGGTCAAGGCCGGCGAGATCGGCCAGTTCATGAAGCAGGGCCTTAAGGCCGAGGCCGAAGCCGCAAAGGCTGAAGTGGCCGAGTTGAAGGCCCGTTCCGGACGACTCCTTGAGGAGTCCGACGAAGTGACCAAGGAGCTGGAGGCCAAGATCGTCCTGCTTCCTAACATCCCTTGCGACCTGGTTCCCGAAGGCCTTGGCGCCGAGGACAACGTCGTCGTCAAGATGGGCGGCCCGGAAGTCAAGCTTCCGGAGAACGCCCTCCCGCACTGGGACCTCTGCAAGAAATACGATATCATCGACTTCGACCTCGGCGTAAAGATCACCGGAGCCGGATTCCCCGTATACAAAGGCAAGGGAGCCAAGCTCCAGCGCGCCCTGATCAACTTCTTCCTCGACTGCAACACCGCTGACGGATACAAGGAGGTCGAGCCGCCCGTGATGGTCAATTCCGCTTCCGGTTTCGGTACCGGCCAGCTTCCCGACAAGGAGGGCCAGATGTATCATGCCAAGCTCGATGATTTCTACATGGTCCCGACCGCCGAGGTGCCCGTCACGAACATTTTCCGTGACGTCATCCTCCAGAACGAGGAGCTGCCGCAGGCACTGACTGCGTACACGCCCTGCTTCCGCCGTGAGGCGGGCTCGTACGGCAAGGACGTCCGCGGCCTGAACCGTCTCCACCAGTTCGACAAGGTCGAGATCGTCCGCGTCGAGAAGCCTGAGAACAGTTACGCTGCCCTCGACGCCATGGTTGCCCATGTCGAGGATATCGTGAACAAGCTCGGCCTGCGCTACAGGATCCTCCGTCTCTGCGGCGGAGACATGTCCTTCACGTCGGCCATTACCTATGATTTCGAGCTCTGGAGCGCCGCCCAGGGCCGTTGGCTGGAGATTTCTTCCGTCTCGAACTTCGAGACTTTCCAGGCCAACCGCCTGCACCTGCGCTACCGCGACGAAAACGGCAAGCCCCAGCTCTGCCACACCCTGAACGGCAGTTCGCTCGCGCTTCCGCGCGTAGTCGCCGCCCTGCTCGAGGACAACCAGACCGAGGACGGCATCATCATCCCTGAGGTCCTCCGTCCTTACACCGGATTCGACAGGATTGACTAAAGACAGAATCATATTGGGAATAGATCCCGGAACCAACATACTTGGTTTCGGGGTCATTTCCATTGATGCGAAGGGTCCCCACTATGTCACGATGGGAGTCTTCGACCTCCGCAAGATTTCCGACCCGTTCGAGAAGCTGGCGAACATCAATGCCGGAGTGAAGGAGCTCATCGCCGTGCACGGCCCGTCCGAAATGGCCGTCGAATCGCCGTTCTACGGCAAGAACGCCCAGGTAATCCTCAAGCTGGGCAGGGCCCAGGGCGCGGCCATCATAGCGGCGACGGAGGCGGGCATACCCGTCGCCGAGTACGCGCCGCGCAAGGCCAAGATCGCCATCTGCGGCAACGGCGCCGCGTCCAAGGAGCAGGTCGAGACCATGGTCAGCAAGACCTTGGAAGTGGACCTTGATCCGAAGTATCTCGACGCCACCGACGCGCTCGCCATAGCCCTCTGCCACTACTACCAGACATCGAGTCCTCTTGCATCTTCCGGCTCGTCTTCCTCGTGGGAAAAGTTCCTCGCCGCGAACCCCGGCAGGATCAAGAAATAGGTTATACCTATATTATTGTAAAAATTTTAAAAAAAGTTCCTTCGGGGATTAAACCGGCCACATCCTTTCTTGTCTAAGAGGATGTGTTTTTTTTGAATAATAACATTCCGATTATATGAAAAAAAGTCTGATTTTTGTCCTGACGACCCTGTTCAGCATGATGCTGGCGGCGTCAGCATTCGCACAGTCAACGCACTCCGTGAGCGTCACCCTCTTTGACGCATCCAACGATGAGCCAGTCAGTTACGCAACTGTATCCGTAACCCCCAAGGGATCCTCCGATCCTGCAAAGTACACTCTCACGGGAGAGAAAGGTACTGCCACCCTTACCGGTGTCAAGGACGGTACCTATATCTTCGCTGCGGAGATGATGGGTTACCTCAAATATGAAAAGGAAATCACCGTGAAGGGTGAGAACGTCGCCATCGGCAACGTCAAGCTCGAGCTTGACCGCGAGATGCTCGATGCCGCCAAGGTCACCGACGTAGGCGCTCCCGTCACCATCAAGAAAGATACCATCGAGTATAATGCAACTGCTTTCAAGACCACCGAGAGCGACGTCCTCGAGGACCTTCTGAAGAAGCTCCCCGGTGTCGAGGTCAACGATGACGGCTCCATCGTCGTCAACGGCCAGACCGTCACCAAGGTGTACATGGAGGGCAAGACCTTCTTCATGGACGATCCGCAGATCGCTACCAAGAACATCCCGGCGAAACTCGTCGAGAAGGTCAAGGTGGTCCAAAAGAAGTCCGACCAGGCAGAGTTCACCGGCATTGACGACGGCCAGGAGGAGACTGTCCTCGACCTTTCCGTCGTTGGCGGCACTATGAGCGGTCTCATGGCCAACATCACCGCAGGCGTCGGCCATGACATTCCGTCCACTGCTACTCCTACTTCCAGCAACAACGTCTCGTCACTCACCAACTACGACGACTACCGCTACCAGGGCAACCTCTTCCTTGGCAACTTCACCAACGGCACCCAGATATTCGTCATCGGTAACGCCAACAACGGCGCCGGCGGCATGGGCTTCGGCGGTGGCGGCGGCATGGGCGGCGGCATGATGGGTGGCGGCGGCATGATGGGTGGTGGCGGCATGATGGGCGGCGGCTTCGGCGGCGGTGTCACCAGTTCCTACATGCTCGGTTCCAACCTCGGCTTCAACCTCTTCGACGACAAGATGGAGGCCAGCGGCAACTATAGCTTCAACGGCAGTAACACTGACTCCCAGTCCAGCACTTACAACAAGAACACTCTCGAGAAGCTTGGGTATGACCAGATCACCAAGAGGAACAGCAGCTCCCTTTCTGACAGCCAGGGACACAGCATCAGCATGCGTATCGAGCATACGTTCAGCCCCAGCGCCTCCCTCATTTTCCAGCCTCAGTTCAGCTACAGGACCTCTGGTTCGCAGTCTGTCAGCAATTCTTCTACTCAGTGGGATTATTCACCGTACGGCAAATACGATTATGGTTTGGTGAACCAGAACGAGAGCAATAGCTGGAATTCCTCCAATACCAAGAGCTATAGCGCCTCCGGTAACCTCATGTACCGTCAGCGTATCGTGATCCCCGGCCGTACCCTCACCGTGAACGTCAGGTACAACCTCAGCAACAGCCTCACAGACGGCTACACCCAGTCCTTGACGAACGCTCTGAATGCGAAAACTTTTGAATATAATAATATTATTGTAAACCAGAGGAACGACCAGACCAGCAAGCAGGCTTCCATCACAGCCAACGCCACTTACACCGAGCCTCTCGGCAACTACTTCTACGTTGAAGGTAATTACTCCTACGGATGGAACCATTCCCTCTCTGAGAAGAATGTTTACAACAGTGGAAACAATGATGGCTTCTCCCCTGAGAGACACGATTATATTCCCGCGGGTGAAATCTTCGATCCCAGTTATTCCAACAGTATCCTCAACGACTACGTGAATCAGAGCATCGGTGCCAACCTCCTCTATCAGGGTGACTACCTCCGTGCCCAGGTCGGTGCCAGCCTCCGTCCTACCACGACCCACAACGCCACCACCAGGGCAGCGTATCAGATCGATACCACCTTCACCGTGCTCAACTGGTCTCCTAATGCGCAGATCAT
>JBGUGW010000341.1:0-5388 GCA_045111695.1 Candidatus Cryptobacteroides sp.
GACGTTGTGCAGGGTGACGTGGTACAGTCCGGCATGCTTTTTCATGCCTCCGGCCAACTGGAACTCCTTGTCAAAGGCACCGAGCCGGATGTCTCCCGAAAAACGCGAGGAAATGATATGGTCCGGGGAAAAGCCCTCGGACACCATGACACGCCCCCATTCGGAGGCCTGGCACAGCTGCCGTTCGAGCTGGGCTATCTCTTCGGACGTAAGATAACGGTAAGTCATTGTCAGGTTATTTTCTTTGCAAGTTAACAAATAATTTTCAATTATTTCGGAATTATGTAATTTTGCGGCCTCATTTTATGAAAAGATTCTTTAGATTCCTGCTCATCAAGCTGCCGCTCGCACTCATCCTGCTGAGCGTGCTGCTCGTACTTGCGCTCAAATGGGCGCCAGTATGGGTGACCCCCATCATGGTGAGCAGGAGCATCGAATACCGTTCGGATCCCGATTTCCAGACAAGGAAGAAGTGGTGCGCCCTGAAGGACATCTCCCCCGAACTCATGAAGGCCGTCATCACCAGCGAGGACAACCTTTTCTGCCAGCACAAGGGCTTCGACCGCAAGGCCATCAAGACAGCCATGCAGGAAAAGAAGGAGGGTAAGCGCGTCCGCGGAGCCAGCACCATCTCCCAGCAGACGGCCAAGAATGTCTTCACCCTGCACAAGCGCACGATGTGGCGCAAAGCCGTCGAGGGCTGGTTCACGGTCCTGATAGAGCTGATCTGGGGCAAGGAAAGGATAATGGAAGTCTATCTCAACGTTGCCGAAATGGGAAAGGGCGTCTACGGCGCCCAGGCGGCCGCGCAGACGTATTTCGGCAAGGACGCCGCGGCATTGACGCGGCGCGAGGCGGCTACCCTCGCCGCCTGCCTGCCGAACCCGCTCGGCCGCAATCCGGCGAAGCCCTCGAACTATGTCTCGTCAAGGGCCGCGAAAATCTCAAGGATGATTCCGAATATCAGCTATCCGGAGTGGATAGAAAGGGACTAAGGCGCGACTACTCCTATTTGCTGCCCCGTGACGGCGACCTCGACGGGGAGCCGTCCCTCGATCTCGCCGTCGACCTCGAAGAGGTCTGAGGAGCGGGAGTTCAGGGGCGCGACCGTCACCTGCCTGCACTGGCGATAGACAAGGCTTGAAGACTGTGGGGTGGTGCCGTCGAAGATGCGGTGGACATCACGGATGATGCGGAGCAGGGACATCGCCGGCACGACGAGCACATCCACGAGCCCGTCGTCCATGACGGCATCCGCCGTCTGGCGCATCCCTCCTCCAGAGAAACGGCCGTTTCCGAAGGCCAGTGAATAGCACGGGCCGCTATACAGCACCTGTCCGTCGCCCGACACCTCCACCTTGATGCGCCTGAGCTTGAGTATAGTCATGACAAGGGCTCCGACATATATCCACCGGCTCCTGTGGCCGCGCTCCTTGCGCGCATTGACACGCTCGCAGACATGCGAGTCGAAGCCGGCGCCGCCGACATTGGCCATGCAGCAGGTCCTCCCGTCCGACGTGCGTACGGAAACGACGTCCTGCATACGTGAAACGCCGTCCGCGACGAGACCGACGACCTTCGCGATGTCATGCGGCACGCCCAGCGACTTGAGCCAGTCGTTGCCGGATCCGATGGGAATGTTGCCCAGGATGAATTCGCCGGCGGGGACCCCGCTCTCAGAGCAGAAATCCATCACGCCAGAGAACATCTCATGTACGGAGCCGTCGCCGCCGGCGGCGAGCAGCCTGCGGTATCCGTCGCGGGCGGCCTGCAGCGCCAGTTCCCTGGCGTGCGACTTGTAATGCGTGAATTCGGTGGTGAACTGCACCCCGCGCTCGCGGAGCAGCTTTTCAGCCACTGTCCAGCCGGACAGGGTCTTGCCGGATCCGGCGCGCGGGTTCACGATGATGAACCATCCGGTCTTGGTCTCGTACATGGTGGATCGGTTGTCTGACTTGGCACAAAAATAGCAAAATAGCCGCAGAAGTGGAATAAATTTGTTAAATTTGCATTTCTTAGGAGTAATTCGACCGATTGACTATGGGTAAAGTAATAGCAATAGCGAACCAGAAGGGCGGTGTGGGCAAGACCACCACGGCCATCAATCTCGCAGCCTCCCTCGCGGTACTCGAAAAGAAGGTGCTGATCATCGACGCTGACCCTCAGGCCAATACCACTTCCGGCTTGAACTTCTCGCCGGGCAGCGACCAGAAGCGCACCCTCTATGAGGTGATGATAGGACGCATCGGCATCGAGGACGCCCTTGTCCAGACCGAGCTTGCCGGCCTCCACATGGTCCCGTCGCACATCAACCTCGTCGGTGTCGAGATCGAGATGCTGGAGGCGGACGAGCGCGAGTCCATACTCAAGAAGGCCATCCAGCCGGTCCGTAACAACTACGACTACATCATCATCGACTGCTCCCCTTCCCTCGGCCTCATCACGGTCAACGCCCTGACTGCGGCCGACTCGGTCATCATCCCCGTCCAGCCCGAGTTCTTCGCACTCGAGGGCCTCGGGAAGCTCCTGCAGACCATCCGCATAGTCCAGAACGGAGTCAACCGAGACCTCGCGGTCGAGGGCTTCGTCGTGACCATGTTCGACGGCCGCACGCGTGTGCACACCCAGGTGGTGAACCAGCTCCGCGAGCATTTCCAGGACATGGTGTTCAACACCATCATCCAGCGCAACATCCGCCTGAGCGAGGCCCCCTCGCACGGCAAACCCATCGTCCTCTACGACATCATGAGCAATGGATCCAGCAACTACCTCAAGCTCGCCCGCGAAGTGATGGAGAGGAATGAACCCCAAGCACAGACAGTATGAGCAACAAGGAACCGAGAGGCCTCGGACGAGGTCTCGGAGCAATATTGGGAGACAGCGCGGCCCTCGACCAGCTGCGCAAGCCCGTAGGCTACGTCAACAAGGAGATAGTCAGCAACCGCACCCAGTCCGACGGCAGCGCTGACATCGTGCGCATTCCCGCCGGGATGATTGAGCCCAATCCCTTCCAGCCGCGCATGTCGTTCGACACGGAGGCGCTGGAGGAGTTGACCGCATCCATCCGCAGTCTCGGCCTCATCCAGCCCATCACAGTGCGTAGGGCCGATGACGGCAAGTACCAGATAATCAGCGGAGAACGCCGTTTCCGCGCCTGCAAGGCCGCGGGCATGGACATGATTCCCGCCTACATTCGGGCCGCATCCGACCAGAGCATGCTAGAGATGGCCATCGTCGAGAATATCCAGCGCGAAGACCTCGATCCCATCGAGGTAGCCCTCGGCTACCGCCGCCTGATCGAGGAGTGCAACCTCACCCAGGAGCAGATGGCTTCCCGTATCGGCAAAAAACGCGCGTCGGTGACCAACTACCTCCGCCTGCTCAGGCTTCCCGCCAAGGTCCAGCATGACCTGAAGGTCGGACTGCTGAGCGTCGGACACGCCAAGGTCATACTCGGAGTCGAAGACCCGAGGCTCCAGGAAGATTTGTGCGACATGACGGTCAAGGGCGGCCTGTCCGTCCGCCAGCTGGAGGACAAGGTCCGCAAGCTCACGCGCGAGGACGACGCTCGCCGCCCGGAGTACACCCAGGAGCTTCCGGACGAGTATTTCCGCGTGCTTGAGCATATAGGCAAGTATTTCGAGCAGGACATCTCGTTGAAGCGCAGCTCCGGCGGGAAAGGCACCATGACCATCAAGTTCAACTCCGATGCCGAGGTGCAGCGTTTCCTGAAAGCCCTTGACGATGCCCAGATTTAAGCCAGCATACCTTTTCTTCGTTCTGGCAGCCCTGCTGGCATTTGCGCCGCGGTCCTCAGCCCAGTTCAAGTCCGAAGCCTTCTCGAACGGCTTCGGAGGAGATGATGAGGCCCCGGCCGATTCCACCGCTCTGTTCTCGCTCCGCGATTATTTCGCCGGACTCCAGCACAAGAAGGAGCTCAAGATAGGCACCCTCGCCGGAGGATCTGCGGTGTTCATCGGCGGACAGCAGATATACCACAAGCAGTATTGGAAGCTCCCCATCGTATACGGAGGCCTCGGAGCTACCGTCGGCGGCGGTTTCTACTACCGCAACAAATACAAGACATCCCTCAAGGCGTACGAAGAGGCCTTCGCGCTGAATCCCGAGACCACGCTGGCCGTGGACGAGCATTCGCACAATCTCAGCAAGCTCCTGTTTGCCGGAGGCGCACTCGTGTACTGGGGGACAATGATGGACGGAGTGGTCTCCTTCCCCACCGACAACCCGCACCATGCCGGCAAGGCCACCATGTATTCGGTATTGCTTCCCGGCCTGGGACAGGTATACAACGGCGAGATATGGAAGGTCCCCATCTATTGGGGCTGTCTCGCCGGAGCCGTCCACTACCTGGACGTGAACCATACCAACTACAAGCGTTTCAAGCGGATACACAACGAAGCCACGACGCCCGACAGCGGATACAACGCCAGGATTTCCGCCCAGACCGCTCTTTATTACCGCGACCTTTACAGGCGGTATCGTGACTACTCGATACTGGCAGTGGCGGCATTCTACCTCTTGCAGGTAGTAGACGCCAACGTGTTCTCGTACATGCAGGATTTCGAGGTAAACGACGACATCTCGATGCAGATGGGACCGACTATCCTGACGCCTGACATGCAGTACGCATTCTCCGGCGGAGGTTCCACGGCGGTCGGCTTCAGCCTGGGCATAAGATTTTGATTATGAAGTTTTTCAAGACTATATTGGCCCTGTTCCTCGCACTGTGCCTCCTGCAGCCCGCAGGCGGCCAGGAGCTCAGGACCCGGAGCAAGCTCATCAAGGAAAACGCCGCACTTCGCAGCCGCGTGGATTCGCTCCTGCGGGAGCTGGAGGCTTTCCGCCTGGAGAAGTCCGTGGCCGACAGCCTGGCTGCCGAAATGCTCCAGATGCTCGAGGAGATGGAAGAGCTGGACGGCGTCGATGAGCCTGTCGAGGAGTACAGCCCCGAGATGACGGACAGCCTGCTGAGCCTGTGGTATGTCCACAGGCAGATGGAGGCCACAAAGGAGCTGACGGAGTACGACATGGACTCGGTTCGTTTCACTTCCGACGTGCCAGACGCCGTGCTCATCGAGCGTCTGGAGAAGATGAACTCCTACATCACCCTCCCATTCAACGAGACGGTCAAGAACTATATGGTGCTCTACTCCGAGAAGATGCCCACCAAGATGGCGCATATCCTCGGACTGAGTTCGTACTACATGCCCATCTTCGAGGACATTTTCAACCGCTACGGGCTGCCTCAGGAGCTGAAGGCCATGGCCATCATCGAGTCCGCGCTCAACCCAGTGGCGGTGTCACGCGCAGGAGCGAAGGGAATGTGGCAGTTCATCTATAATACCGCCAAGACCGACGGGCTGCGGA
>JBGUGW010000342.1:0-3161 GCA_045111695.1 Candidatus Cryptobacteroides sp.
GGCAGATATAGATGGAGGCCAGCGTCGCAAGCGTTGATCCTATGCAGATCAGCATGAAAGTGCGCATGCCGGCAGGGTGCTTGTGCACCATCCTCTCCAGGCCGATCGCCCCTCCGAGCAGAAGGCTCACGCCGAGCCTGGTCAACGCCAAAGTTTCGGTTATTTCCATGCGGTGTTCATTTCTTTGTTTACAAATATACTTTTTTCCAAGGATTCTTCCCAATAAATGGTGTATCTTTGTACAAATACGCGCATATGATAACACACAATAAAACACTATGGCATTAATCGACAAAATCATCGCACGCGCCCAGTCCAACAAACAGCGCATCGTGCTCCCCGAATCGCTCGAAGAGCGTACCATCAAAGCCGCCGACATGGCCATCGCTGACGGTCTCGCCGACATCATCCTCATCGGCAACCGCGAGGAGATCCTCGCATATGCCGGCAAGCTCGGCCTCAAGCACATCGGCGAAGCCACCATCATCGACCCCGCCACCAGCGAGAAGACCGAGGAGTATGCCCAGCTCCTCTTCAAGCTCCGCGAGAAGAAAGGCATGACCCTCGAAAAGGCCCGCGTACAGGTCCTTGACCCGCTTTATTTCGGCTGCCTCATCATCAAGAGCGGCGACGCCGACGGCCAGATCAGCGGCGCCCTGTCCACTACCGGCGGGACTCTCCGCCCCGCCCTCCAGATCATCAAGTGCGCCCCCGGCATCACCTGTGTCAGCGGTGCCATGCTCATGATCACCCAAACTCCCCAGTACGGCGAGGACGGCGTGCTCGTAATCGGCGACGTTGCCGTCACCCCCACACCCGATGCCGACCAGTTGGCCCAGATAGCCGTCTGCACGGCCCAGACCGCCCGCAGCGTCGCCGGCTTCGAGGATCCCCGCGTAGCAATGCTCTCCTTTTCCACCAAAGGCAGCGCCAAGCACGAGGTCGTAGACAAGGTCGTCGAGGCCCTCGCGAAAGCAAAAGAACTCGCTCCCGAGCTCAAGATTGACGGAGAGCTCCAGGCCGACGCCGCCCTCGTTCCTTCCGTAGGCGCCAAGAAAGCCCCCGGCAGCGAGATCGCCGGCAAGGCCAACGTCCTCGTCTTCCCCAACCTCGAGGTCGGAAACATCGCATACAAGCTCGTGCAGCGCCTGGGCAATGCCGATGCCATCGGCCCCATCCTCCAGGGCATAGCCCGTCCGGTCAACGACCTCAGCCGCGGCTGCTCCGTCGACGACATCTACAAGATGGTCGCCATCACCGCATGCCAGGCAATGGATGCCAAATAATTCATAACTAACCAAATACAAATGATCAACAAAACCTTTACCTTAGCCGTTCTGACTGCCCTTTTCCTGGCCGCCGGCACGGCAGTCCCGGCACATGCCCAGTTGAACCTGGACTACCATCATCCCGTGCTGGAGGACTATTTCGCCCCTGCCGCGGCAACGCCCGCAACGCCCGATTCAAAGGGATTCATCAGGAGGTGGTCCCTGCTTGAGCCCATCGCCAAGCCAGAGATCACTACCAATGCCATCTTCGATGACGATTACCTCAATGCCGAGTTCGCGAAGGTCTATTTCGATGGCCAGAACGAGATCGTCCCCAAGGACGGCCAGACCGTCAAGCTTGACAAGAAAACCAAACTCGCATGGCACTGCTATGACAGCAAGCGCTACAACGTCAAGCTTTACCGTTTCGCCACCGGCCTCGGCCTGCATCCCACCGAAGCCCTCTACCTCGCAGTCACTGTCGTGAATGCGCCCGAAGACATGACCGTCCGTATGGCTGTCGGTTCCAACTCCGGTTCGAAGTGGTGGGTCAACGGCGAGGAAGCCATCCTGCTCACCGGTGACAGGCGCATGGTCGTCGACGACTGCGTGTCCAAGAAAATCACCCTCAAGGCCGGCCGCAACGTCATCCGCGGTGCCGTCATCAACGGCCCCGGAATGAGCGATTTCTGCATCCGCTTCCTCGGAGAGGACGGCAGGCCCGTCACCAACCTTACCGTTACCAACCAATAAACGCGCACACACAATGGAATCGATGAAAAATATCATTCTGGCAGCCCTTCTGGCAGCCTGCATCGCCGTTCCCGCAGCAGCGCAGGTCGGCGACGTATACATCCATGACCCGTCCACAATAGTAATGAGCGACGGCAAATACTTCACTTTCGGCACCGGCCAGGGCGGACTTATCTCCGATGACGGCTGGACCTGGAGGAGCGGTGCGGTGCGCCCCGGCGGCGGTGTCGCCCCCGATGTCATCAAGATAGGTGACCGTTACCTCGTTTCCTACAGCGCCGGATATCCCGGCACCGAGGGCAAGACCAGGGGCGTCGTGACCACCATGTGGACCAAATCCCTCGATCCCGACTCCCCCGATTTCGGATTCTCCGATCCCGAACTCGTAGCCTGGGCCGGTGACGACGAGGACTGCTGGGCCATCGACCCGGCCTTCCTGCTTGATCCCACCACCGGGCGGCTGTGGTGCTCCTACGGCACCTACTTCGGCGCCATCCGCATCGTCGAGCTCGACCCCGCCACCGGCAAGCGCGTGGAGGGCAACGAGGCCGTCGACATCGCCATAGACTGCGAGGCCACCGCCCTGATGTACAAGGATGGCTGGTATTACCTCCTCGGCACCCACGGCACCTGCTGCGACGGCACCAACTCCACCTACAACATCGTCTGCGGACGTTCCAGGAGCGTGACCGGCCCCTATGTGGACAACATGGGCCGCGACATGCTCGAGGGCGGCGGCAGGATGGTGCTTTCGGCCGGCGACCGCGCCACGGGCCCCGGCCACTTCGGACTTTACGTCGAGGATGAGGGAGTAGAGAAGATGTCCTTCCACTACGAGGCGGACTTCACCCGCAGCGGCCGCAGTGTCCTTGCCGTCCGTTCCCTCCTCTGGAAGAACGGCTGGCCGGTGGCTGCCGACCCGTTCAAGGAGGGTACCTTCGAGATCGAGTCCGAGCGCAGGGGCTATTCCCTCGAGCTTGCCGTCAACTTCGTGCGGCTCCAGGGCAGTATGATGAGGGGCTTCGGCCGCAGTTCCGACGGTCCGGTCGTGGTCCTCGAGGACCAGAAGCTTGAAGACGTCATCGGAGGTTGGCCCGAGGGTGACATCGACATCCGCGTGGGCGACTATATGTTCCGCCC
>JBGUGW010000343.1:0-4063 GCA_045111695.1 Candidatus Cryptobacteroides sp.
CCTCCATGGCACAGTCCACCAACTATGATATTTCGGCAGGCATCAATACCGGTTGGTACTATCAGTGGGAGAACTTCGCCAACTACATGAAGAACTTCGGCAAGAACAGCGTCGGCCTGATGGCAGGTATGTCGTACACAGAGAGCTATAGCGACAACGCCAGCATCTCCTCCAACGGCCCCAACATCCTCAGGGGATATGAACCCAACTACCGTTACATAGACTATTTGACTTCGGATGCCACCAAGTCTGTCGGCAATGCTCCGGGCACATCTGCACAGCTGTCCTACTTCGGACGTCTGACCTACAGCTATGACAACCGTTACAGCCTCCAGGCCAACTTCCGTGCCGATGCATATGACTCCTCCAAGCTGTCCAAACAGGCCCGCTGGGGTTACTTCCCGTCAGTGTCTGCAGGATGGACCGTCAGCAACGAGCCTTTCTTCAGGGACAATGTCAGCCGTGACGCCGTTTCGTTCTTCAAACTTCGCGGATCATGGGGTCTCAACGGTAACGTCAACGTCTTGAGCGGTTACCGGTATTCCACTTCCATTGCCAAGAACGGTCAGATGTACCAGTTCAATCCTTCTTCAGGCGACGGACGTCCGACCTACGGTTCCATGCCTTCCGGTCTGGCTAATCCTGACCTTAAGTGGGAGACCTCCGAGCAGTACGATTTCGGTATCGACGCCCGATTCCTGCGTGACCGCCTGACCTTCGGTTTCGACTGGTACAAGAAGTACACCAACGATCTCCTCATCAGCATTGCTCCTCTTCCGGAAATCGGTGTGTCCTCGACTACCGTCAATGCCGGTAAAGTGCTGAACTCGGGTCTCGAGTTCGAACTTGGCTGGAAGGACAGCGTCGGTGACTTCTTCTACAGCGTCAACGCCAACCTCTCGACCCTTCACAACGAAGTCCTCGAAGTCCACTCCTTGCTCGACCGTCTCACTACCGATGTCGTCAGCGGTCTGAATGAAGTCCTTGTGTCTTCCTTCGAGGCCGGCTATCCGATCTGGTATTTCCGCGGTTACAAGTACGCAGGCGTGGATCAGGCTACCGGTGCTCCTACTTATTATGACGCGAGCGGCAAGGTGGTCGATACCGTTTCCGACAACGACAAGCAATACCTTGGAGAGGGTATTCCCAACCTCACCTATGGTGTCACCGTTAACCTCGCATGGAAGGGCCTTGATCTCATCGTGTTCGGTACTGGCGCTGCCGGCAACGAGATTTACAACCTTATGGTCTCCGCCGACCGTCCCAAGACCAACGGCCTCAATACATTCTGGAGGAATTCCTGGGGCAATCCCGCCGTCGACAAGGCTACTGCCAAGTATGCTGACGCAAAGCAGGTCGCCACTGACTGGAAGTATTGGAGTTCCAGTGCCGCAGTCTTCAACGGCTCATATTTCAAGATCAAGCAGATCCAGATCGGCTATACTCTGCCTCGCCAGATCACCCAGAAGTTTGCTGTAAACGAACTTCGTCTTTTCACCTCCCTGGATGACTACTTTACCTTCACGAGTTATCCCGGTGCCGATCCTGAGACGGCTTCCCTCAACAGCTCCACTTCCCGTGGTGTCGACTCCGGTTCGTATCCTACCACCAAGAAAGTTGTCTTCGGTGTGAACCTGACGTTCTAATCAATTAAAAGACTGAATCGATATGAAAAAAACAATATACTCAGTTCTCGCCGTAGCAGCACTGTTCATTACAGCTTCCTGCGACCAGTCCCGCCTCGACATCCCTCAGAAGGGAGTCGATGCCTACGAGACTTTCTACAAGACCGATGCTGACGCGGAAGCGGCTCTGGCTGCAGCTTACGCCAGGTTCGCCACCCGCATTACCGGACAGGACGGAAGTTCCATATACACGGACTACAAGGCAGCCCTCAACAACTGCGGTGATGACATGTATGCCGCCGGTTCCAACTATGGTGACAACGACTTCATGGCCCAGCTTGACGAGTTCCGCCTCGATTCCGGCAACCAGGTCGTCGGTCATTTCTACAGCAACCTGTTCCAGGTCAACTATGCCTGCAACCTTGTAATAGACAACTTCAAGGACGGCCTTCCCGAGGGCGGCCCTACAGCCACTACCAAGCGCGCAGTTGCCGAGGCCCGTGTGATGCGTGCTTATGTCTACTTCCTTCTCACCTCTTTCTGGAATACCCCGCCGATGATCGACCATGTGATCTCGGACGGTCTTCCCTTCAACTCCGACAAAGATCCTGACAACCCGATGTCCCATGATGACCTCTACAAATGGGTCGCCAGTGAGTGCGAAGCGGCCATCCCTGACCTCGACGAGCGCAAGAGCACATCTGACAAGGATGGTGCCGTCAAGGTGACCAAGGGTTTCGCCTGGGCTCTCCAGGGCAAGGCTCTCCTCTTCGTAAAGGACTATGCCGGCGCCAAGACCGCCCTCAAGAAAGTCATCGATTCCGGAAAGTATGCCCTCGTCCCTGGCAACAGGTATTGGGAGAACTTCCACATCGAAGGTGACGCCAACGAGGAGAAGGTCTTTGAGGCCAACATCGAGTTCAATTCCGGAGTCAGTGCCTGGGGTGGTATCATCCAGCGTTCGACCTGGATGGAGGCCAACATTTGGAGCTGGCGTGTGGACCACTTCGCCGCTGCTCCCCACCTTGTATACCAGGGCGGTGCTGACGGCTGGGGCGGTTTGGGTGTCCCTCAGTGGTTCGGTGATGAGTTCTTCGCCAATGATGGTCACTCTCCCCGTTTCGACGCTACTCTCAAGCATGGTGATGATGCCATCTATGGCATGGAGTACAGCGATGCCGTCGAGGATAATGGCAAGAAGGTCAACGACATGACCCTCGAGGAAAAGAAGGCTTCCAAGGCTATCGGTATCGCCGATGTCAAGGACGGCCTCTATGGACAGTCCTTCTGGCTGCCGTTCAAGCAGCTGGTCCGCGGCTCCGACTGCGGTTCTTACGGTAACAATGTCCGCCTGAACAACGGTGTGATCATGCGTTACGCTGAAGTCCTCCTCCTTTACGCCGAGGCCTGCCTCCAGTCCGGAGATGCTGGCCAGGGCGCCTGGGCCGTCAACCAGATCCGCTCGCGTGCCGGTCTCAGCGAACTCGGCAGCGTCGACATGAATGTCCTCAAGAAGGAGAAGTCCTATGAGCTCTGGCTTGAAGGCAGCCGCTGGCTCGATATCCTCCGTTGGGGTGACCTTGACAGGGTCAAGCAGGCCGGACAGGCAGTTCCCAAGCTCTTCGACAAGCTTTACAGGACTCCTCAGGCTGGTGAGCAGGTTACCTGGGAGAATGGTACCGAGGCCAACAGCCGCTTCTATACCGTACCTACACATGAGGCTATCGATGCCAAGGAGACTGTCGGTTTCAAGGACAAGCACAGGTTCTTCCCGTATCCTACCTCTGTGATGGACAAGAACCCCAACCTCGTCCAGAATCCTGGCTGGGAGGCTACTCCTACTGAATAATCCATCATGGCAGCTGTTATCTGCAGCTGAGTGATTCAATGATTGAGGCGGTGTCGTCAAGGCGGCACCGCCTTTTTCTATTGGACGGATTCAAGAGGATAGTCTCGCGCGTGAATCATTTTTAAAGCAAATGGTCTATTATTACAATTCGATGTTCGCCGAAAATCGTATTTTTGTGAAAGCATAGAACAGAGCATTCATAAACTAACATCCAATATTATGAGAGTTATCAAAATCGCCATCCTGGCAACCATGTCAGCGTTGCTGCTTTTCTCTTGCAAGCAGAATCAATCCAATCCCTGTGAACCTTCTACTGAGCGCAAGGTCATCGAGCCCGGAGAGCAGGCGCCGCCGGCAAACCCCGGACAGAACAACTTCGGAGGAATGATCTCTTCCGCTCCGCGCGATACTGCCGGCATGGCTGAGCGTATGCGTCGCATGCGCGAGGCACAGAACCAGATCCGCACCGTCCATTTCAACGACCTGAGCATGAGCGATCCGTTCATCTATGCTGACGAGGCCACCAAGACTTACTACCTGACCAGTTCCGGTGGACGCCAGTACCGCAGCAAGGACCTCGTCATGTGGG
>JBGUGW010000344.1:0-4534 GCA_045111695.1 Candidatus Cryptobacteroides sp.
CATGGCTAAGGGCTCGGTATACAAGCAGAATCCCGCTGCCGGCGCCAATGTCAAGAAGGGCCGCCGTATCATGCTCACCATCAACGCCACGGTGCCCAAGAAGGTCACCATGCCCAATCTCGTAGGTTATTCCATGCGCCAGGCCAAGGCCGAGCTTTCGTCCCGCGGCCTCAATCTCGGCAAGCTCATCTATGTGGACGACATTGCCACCAACAACGTCCTCAAACAGCAGCAGCACGGCAAGGACGTCCGTCCGGGCAGCAGCGTCGAGAGCGGGTCCGATATCGACCTCGTAGTGGGACTGAACGGAATGGACAACCGCACCTACGTGCCCAACGTGAGGGGCATGAAGTATGTCCGTGCCGTGGATGTCATACATGAGAACTCCCTGAATATCAGCAGCCTGATATTTGACGAGAGTGTCCGCAACTACAACGACTCCATCAATTCCGTCGTATACCGCCAGAGCCCCGGAGCCTCCTCAGCTCCTTCCCTTATGGGCTCTTCCGTTTCCTTGTACCTTACGGTAGATCCCGAGCGTATCCCCAAATAACAGCCATGGCCGACTATCCCGACGACGAGCTGGACATCCTTCCCGACGAGGGCCAGGACCTCCTCCCCGGCGACGAGGAGCAGGGGATGTTCGAGCATTTCCGCTTTGTCGTGGACAAGGGTCAGGAGCCGGTGCGCGTGGACAAATACATGTCCTCGCACATGGAGGACACCTCGCGTCACCGCATCCAGTGCGCCATCAAGGAACAGTATGTCCGCGTGAACGACAAGGTCGTGAAGGCCAATTACATCGTCCGGCCGGAGGACGTGATAAGCTTCGTCATGCCTTACCGTCGCCGCGGCCTGGAGATACTTCCGCAGGACATTCCCCTCAACATAGCATACGAGGATGAAGACCTTCTCGTGGTGGACAAGCCCGCGGGGATGGTCGTGCATCCGGGCCACGGGCACTTCGAGAGCACGCTCGTGAACGCCCTCGCGTTCCATCTGGGCATCTCCCAGGGCCCGGAGGCCGAGGACGAGAGGATGGGCATACTCGTGCACCGCATCGACAAGGACACTTCCGGTCTCCTGGTCGTGGCCAAGAACGACGAGGCCCAGCTCAATCTTGCGAAGCAGTTCTTCGAGCACAGCATAGACCGCGTCTATGTTGCCGTGGTCTGGGGCAACCTCAAGGATGACGAGGGGACTATCGATGCCAACATCGGCCGCGACCCCAATGACCGCCTGCGCTTCCGTGTCTACGACGATCCCGAGAAGGGCAAGCACGCCGTGACGCATTACCGCGTCCTGGAGCGTTTCGGTTTCGTGACCGTGATAGAGTGCCGGCTCGAGACCGGCCGTACGCACCAGATCCGCGTACACATGGCATCAATAGGGCATCCTCTCTTCGGCGACGAGCGCTACGGCGGCACTGAGATCCGCAAGGGCACCATCTACGCCAAATACCGCCAGTTCATCCAGAACTGCTTCGAACTCTGTCCGCGCCAGGCCCTCCATGCCCAGGTTCTCGGCTTCATCCACCCGCGCACCCGCGAACGCATCCGCTTCGAGTCGCCCGTCCCCGAGGACATGCAGTCCCTCATCGCCAAGTGGCGGGCATATACCAAAGAAAAAAGAGAGGAGCTCTAAAAGAGCTTCTCTCCATTCTCACTGTAGAATTCATACTGCAGGACGGTGAAGTCGTTGCTTTCGCTGACCTTGACCTTGCATTTGTACTTTCTTTTCCACTTGCTGACGAAGGACGAAAGTCCTCTTGTCAGGTAGGCTCCCAGTATCGGGCTCACTTTCAGGATGACGGTCCTCAGGCCGTTGTCCCTGACAAGTTCAGCCAGGTCGCGCTCGATCTGTTCGTCGATGACGGCGCTAGATGTGATCTTGCCCGTGCCGTGGCAGAGGGGACATATCTCGGCCGTGTTGATCTGGATCGCCGGGCGTATGCGCTGTCGCGTGATCTGCATCAGTCCGAACTTGGTGAGAGGCAGCACGTTGTGCTTTGCCCTGTCCTTGTCCATGAGCTCCTGCATGTACTTGAAGAGGCTGTTGCGGTGTTCTCCCGACGCCATGTCGATGAAGTCCACGATCACGATGCCTCCCATGTCGCGCAGCCTGAGCTGACGTGCGATCTCTTCCGCCGCGAGCTTGTTCACCTCGAAGGTGTTTTCCTCCTGGTCCGTAGTCTTGGCCCTCGTGCCGCTGTTGACGTCGATCACGTTCAGGGCTTCCGTGGACTCTATCACCAGGTAGGCTACCTGCTTCATCGGGACCACCTTCCCGAAAGAGCTCTTGATCTGGCGGCTGACTTCGAAATGGTCGAAGATCGGCTCCTTGCCTTCGTAGAGCTTGACGATTTTCTCCTGCTCGGGTGAGATCAGGGAAATATACTTCTTTGTTTCCTCGTAGATCTTGACGTCGTTCACATGTACGTTGGTGAACGTATCGTTTAGCAGGTCCCTGAGGATGGTGGTGGTTTTGGAATACTCCGTGAAGAGCAGGCCTATACCCTTGTCCTTGGCGATCCTCTTCCAGGAGCCTTCCCACTTTTCGATGAGCGAGCGCAGCTCTCCGACCAGTACGGCGGCGTTCTTGCCTTCCGCGGCGGTGCGGATGATGGCTCCGTAGTTCTTGGGCAGGATGCTCCTGACCAGCGTTTCAAGCCTCTTTTTCTCTTCCTTGGAAGAGATCTTCTGGGAAATGCTCACCTTCTCTGCGAAGGGGAGTAGTACAATGTTGCGTCCTGCCAATGAAATTTCCGCGGTCAGCCGGGATCCTTTGGTGGAGATGGGCTCCTTGACTATCTGGGCTATGATCATCTGCCCCACTTTCAGCACTTCCTCGATGTGTCCCTCCTTCGCGAGGATGGGCCCTATCGGAATGCCCGAATAAAGCTTGTGCAGATCGGTGTTGGGATTGGACTTCTTGACGAACTCGTCAAATGACGAGAAGTAAAGTCCGAGATCCAGATAGTGGATGAAAGCTTCCTTTGAGTCTCCGATGTCCACGAACGCTGCATTGAGCGCCGGCATCACTTTCTTGACCCTTCCGAGGAAGACATCTCCGATCGAATAAGTGTGACCCTGACTGGATTCCTTGTTGAGCTCGATCAGCCTGTGATTTTCCATCAAGGCGATCTGGACCTCCTTCGAACCGACGTCTACTATGAGGTCTTTTTCGGTTTTCTCAGTTTCCATCAGGAAATTGCATTTTAAAGAACGTTTTTCAATGTATGACAAAAGGGTCGGACCAGTCGGCCAGACCCTTTTCATTAGCAGACTGCTAAAATGGCAGACCAGGAAGGATTACTTCTTCTTGTGCCTGTTCTTGCGCAAACGCTTCTTGCGCTTGTGCGTTGCCATCTTATGCCTCTTGTGTTTCTTTCCGTTTGGCATAATCCAATAGTTTTAAATTATTTCTCCTTGACGGCGGCAACGAAAACCTTGGCAGGCTTGAATGCAGGGATGTCGTGCTCGGGGATGGTCATGGTGGTGTGCTGGGTGATGTTGCGGGCGGCCTTCTGAGCCCTGTGCTTGATGATGAAGCTGCCGAATCCACGCAGATAAACAGGGTTGCCCTTAGCGAGGGAATCCTTGACGCACTCCATGAAAGACTCCACTACGGTCTGGACTGCAATTTTCTCAATACCAGTTGCTTTTGCAACTTCGTTAACGATTTCTGCCTTTGTCATGATAAATGAGTTTTATATAGTAAACAAATTAAATGTCCCTTTTTTTCGTTACGGGAGTGCAAAAATAGACTTATTTTTTTAATAATCAAAATAATAAAGGAAAATAACAGTCTAAAGCCGAGGAGTTCACTGCCAGACACTTCCGTGGCATGGAGATTGACTATATATAGGTAAACGAACTTGGAAGACATCCGTCTGCCAAATTGGCAGAATTATCCCCTTTATGCTTGAAAACTAAACATATGACCAACGACAAATTCAATGGTGAATTCATGCTCCCGGGCGGTTCCGGAGTGAATATCATACCCGTTATGCAGGGCGACGGCCCCTTGAAGTTCGACGAGGCGGACCTCCCCGAGAAGCTCCCCATCCTGACCCTCAGGAACGCGGTGATCTTCCCGGGAACGGTATACCCCGTGACGATAGGGCGCGAGAAGTCCATAAAGCTCATCAAGGAGGCCGAACAGAATGGTCTCTTCATCGGCGCCGTGCCCCAGCTCGACGTCAACGTCGAGGATCCCAGGGCCGAGGACCTCAGCCCTTACGGCACGGTCGTCAAGATAGTCAAGACCCTTGAAATGCCCGACGGCACGCTGACCGCCATACTCCAGGCCTTCAAGCGCATTTCCGTTGACGGCATCCTTGCCTATGAGCCTTACGTGGTGGCGCGCGTACACTACCTCGACGAGTTCATGACCAACGAGAACGCCGTTGACAACCGCCTGATCGCCGATTCGCTTAAGGAGAAGGCAGGATATATCATCCGCGCCTCGTCCTTCGTGACCAAGGAGGCCGTCTCCGCGCTCCGTTCCATCGACAATTTCCAGTTCCTGGTCA
>JBGUGW010000345.1:0-14584 GCA_045111695.1 Candidatus Cryptobacteroides sp.
GTGCTGAACGACGATACGGAGCTGCCGGGTCCTGCGGTCGACAGTCTGTTCGAGGATTTCGGGGCGCTTCCGGAAGGGACTGCGATAGTGAGTCCGACGCTGCTGAACGCGGACGGCTCGCTGCAGCTGTGCGGCCGGCCGCCCTACCCCGCCCGGCACTATGTGATGCAGCAGTGGCACCTGTTCAAGGAGCCCATAGACATAACGGCCGGCAGGGAGCCGGACGCAGTCATCGACGGGCGCAAGCTCTTCAGGAGCTGGAACATCACCGGGGCTGCATTCCTCATCCCTACGGACCTTTTCCGGGATCTAGGATGGTTCGACGAGAGATTCTTTTTCACGCCGGAAGACATAGCGCTGGGCACGCTCGCGTGCAGCAAGGGTTACAGCCTGTATGTGGACACTTTTGCGCAGGTGGTGCATAAGTGGCGCACTACCGCTTCGCGTATGATGCGTGCCACCAGGCCTGCGGCCGTGCGCGGGTCCCTGATGCATTTCTCAGGATTCCACTGGTGGAAATACCTGCTGCTGGCCGTGCCCGTCTGGCTCGCCGAATCCGGCAAACGCGTCAAAGCCGCTGTCGCGCAAGCGCTGAGGCCGTCCCCCGCACGCCGTACGGAACTGCTCACCTACCGCAACATAACTCGGAGCATCTTCACCAGTAAGACACCCAAGGAACTGTTCACCAAATACTTCAAGGAACTGCAAAAGGAGCGTGGAGAAAATGGCTGAGATTCTGACGATAGTCGTAACCTACAACGGGAAGAAATGGATAGAGCGCTGCCTCCGGTCTGCGCAAGGATCCGCAATCCCGACCGACATCATGGTGATTGACAACGGATCCGAGGACGGGACGACGGAATGGATCAGGGAGCATCTTCCGGATGTGATCCTGTCAGAAAACCGGGAAAACCTGGGATTCGGAGCGGCAAACAACATCGGGTTCCGTTATGCTGTCGCACACGGGTACAGGTTCGTCTACTTACTGAACCAGGACGCCTGGGTTTTTCCTGAAACATTCGGAACGCTGCTCAGGGCTTTCGAGGCCGCGGATATACCCGGAAAAGAAGAAAGACAAGGTTCAAAACGGCTCGGAATACTGAGTCCGATGCAGATGGAGGCAAACCTGACCAGGATGGACGCACAGTTCCGGAAACATTGCGCTGCTGCACTGGAAAAAGATGATGCCGAAACGGTCCCGGTGCCATTCGTGATGGCAGCCCACTGGATGGTCTCAGCGGAGTGTCTTGAGGTTACAGGCGGGTTCTCCCCCGCATTTCCGCACTACGGAGAGGATAAGGATTTCCTGCAGAGAGCAGCATTCCATGGCTTCACGGCGGCGGTCGTAAAGACTGCCAGCGCCGTGCATGACCGTGCGGAGCGGCCACGGCCCAAAGACTACCGCATGCGTCTGAAAGTCGTTACAGCCAAAACCGCCGTGACCGATCCGCGCCACAACCCGAACCTGAGTGCAATCGCGCAGAGCGTTATCCTGGCATTGCAGGGCATCATCCATTTCTCCACTATCCCATGGAAAGGCATCGGCGAACTGCGGAGGTCATTCGACGAACTCAAACGCTGCAGGAAAAAGTCACAGCAGCAAGGGGCATTCTTATAAAGCAATCGAAAAAACAGGCAAACAGGCCATGTCTCAGGACCTCCGACGGGAGGTTTCCTTGATCATGGTAACAAGGCGCTCGAAGCACTCCGTAGTGGCATTCTTGGCCTCGCGGCGGGCCTCCTCGTCCGGGGCGAGCCGCTGCATCCTGTCCAGGATGCGGGCGATCGCCACTTCGGCCTCGAAGGTCAGGGCTCTCGCGTAAGGCTCGCCTACGCGGGACTCGGCCGCCGGCCTGCGTCCCCTCGGCGGCTCGAGCGCGAGCGTGATGTCCACCACGCGGTCCTGCTTCCCAAGCGCCTCCAGCATGCCGAGTATCCTCCCCTCATAATTCAGCGTCACGAACGGGACATTGTTGTTGATGGCGAACACTATGGAGTGGTAGCGGGCACCCACGACGCACTTCGATCCGGCGATAATGGCCTGGTGGCACTCGGAAGGGAGCGTGTCCGGAAGGACCACAGCGCGGCTGTCAGCGACATCTTCAGCGATATCCTTGAAAAAAGCATAGTCCGTGGAGGCATAGTCGCGCCCGCAGAAAAGCTGCGGAAGCATGGCGATGCGGCAGTCCGGGAACTGTTCGAGGATACGCCTTGAAAGCTCTGCAAAGAAGAGCTTCACCTGCAAGGGAGTGGAGCGTCCTTTGAAGTCCTTAGCCTCCGGAATGAGATAGTTGGGCACCAGGACGATATACTCCCCTTCCCCAAGGGCGTCGTTCACCTCCTGCGGCAGCTGTACCATCGGGGTATAGAGGAATGATGTGTCAAGCGTGGGGAAATACTGTACGCCCATCGCGCCGGCGATGCGGCACGACTCCGGATCGCGGAGCGAGACGAAGTCAGCCTTCTTCAACACCCTGCGGGACAGCAGGTTGAACCTCTTGTGAGAGACGCTGTCATCCGGGAACGGACCTATGGAACGGCCGTAGTACGCCAAGTGGCGGCCTGCGTATTCGGCAATGGTCGCGAAGAACAGATGGTCCCAGTCGTAGCGCGCCCCAAGGGCCTTGTCACCCGGGGACGAAATGATCCAGTCGGCTTTGCGGCAGCGCCTGGCGATGTCCCTGGCAATGGGGTTGAAATACCAAAGGAAACGCGTGTTGCGCTCCAAACGCCGGAGGTAGCTGTTCAGATACCTTTCGTCCACGGGGAGATTGGTATAGAGCATCCTCGGGTCATCCACCCTGCACTCCTCCACCGCCTCCTGCGGACGCCCGGTGAAAAGCACCTCTATCGAACAGTCTGGAAAGTGCTGAAGAAGGGCGTAGACGAGCGCTTTGTGGGCTGACTCATCGCCCCTGTTGAACATCGGCTGATTGATCAGGAGGAATCTCATGGCATGCTCTTTTTCGGTTGTTTCAAAGGTACAAAGTTTTTTGCGATATCCGATAGAATCGTTATATTTGTAACGCAATGCGGGATTAGCACATCGGTAGTGCATTGGCTTCCCAAGCCAAGGAGGCGGGTCCGACTCCCGTATCCCGCTCAACGACCTGGACCGCACTTTTTCGCGGTCTTTTTTCACTTTGTGATTTAAACTTTTGACTGTGAAAAGCATCTAACCACTAAAACGCGCACTAATTTTTTCAATAACACGATGAAAGCTAAATTACTCATTTCGATCGCCTGCGGTATAGCGCTTATCTGCGCATCCGCAGCGGCGCAGCCGCCTATGGGCGGCGGCGGATTCCCGGGTGGCGGCAGGCCGCCGGGAGGAATGCCTCCTGGAGGCGGCGGTTTCCCCGGTGGCGGCGGATTCAACATGCAGTATGCCGGAGGTGTCGTTGACATGACCGCACTGGCCAACTACCAGGCCGAGCGCATGGGCCGTGACCTCGGGCTCACTTCCCAGCAGGTCAAGAAGATCGCCAAACTCAACAAGAAGGAGCTTGACCGCCGTATGAACCACATGCACAGCGTCGGTGTGCCCCGCATGGGCGGAATGCCCGGCATGGGTGGTCCCGGTATGGGTGGCGGTCGTCCCGGTGGTCCCGGCATGGGCATGGGTGGCGGACGCCCCGGTATGGGCGGATTCCCCGGCATGAGGCAGGCTGACTCTACAGCCGCAGCTGCGCCGACTATCGAGTTCCCGGCCGAAGCGGCCGACAATCCCGACCTTCAGCAGGGTCTTGTAGCCATGAGCCGCCTCGAAGCCCTCGAGGAGACCCAGGCCGACATCAAGGCCCGCATCAAGATCGAGAAGAAGATGAAGAAGATCCTTACGGATGAGCAGTATGCCCGCTGGTCGGCCCGTCGCGACGGACGCCACAACTTCCAGCTGCGTCCCGAGGCCGAGTTCGACCTCGACAACATCCCGGAGGAGCTCCGTGAGCAGTTCCTGGAGCGCATCCGCAGGGGTGGCAGCTACCACGAGCAGGGCACCAATCCCGCTCCGGGACAGGCTCCCGCACCGTTCGTTCCCCAGATGTAACCTTCATCGATTGATACCGATCAGCCCGGTTCCTTACGGAATCGGGCTGATTCTTTTTTACAATCGCAACCCTGTATGTTCAAATCTGTTCCCGATTGTTCAACGCGCTTGCCATTTAAGATATATATAAGTAAATTCGTGACCGGAAAACAACTATCTAACCTATAGACATGTACAAGAACGTTTTGAAAATCTTCGGCCTCGCCCTTCTTACTATCGCATGCGCGGGCCCGAAGTCCCCTCAGGACCGGCTCACGGTCAATGACAAGAAGATCGACATGATCATCGCGCAGATGACGCTCGAGGAAAAGGTGCAGATGCTCCACAGCAAGACCATCATGTCCTCCGAAGGAGTCCCCCGCCTCGGCATCCAGGACATCAAGTACGCCGACGGCCCATTCGGCGTCCGCGAGGAAGTCGGCGACGGCTTCAGGCCCAAGGGCTGGCAGACCGACTCCGCAACCTATTTCCCTACGGGATCGGCACTTGCGGCCACATGGTCGCCTGACATGGCCTATGCCTGCGGCAACGGCATAGGCGAGGAAGCCCGCCTGCGCGGCAAGGACGTCATGCTCGGACCCGCCATCAACATCCAGCGCCTGCCTGTCGGCGGCCGCAGCTATGAATACCTCAGCGAGGATCCCGTCCTGTCGGCCGCACTTGCTGTCGGCTATGTGAGCGGCATGCAGGACGCCGGCACGGCCGCCTGCATCAAGCATTTCGCCGTGAACAACCAGGAGACCAACCGCGGAAGCGTCGACGCCCAGGTAGACGAGCGCACCCTGCGCGAGATCTATCTCAAGCCCTTTGAGGCTGCGGTCCGCGTTGCGGGAGCCATGAGCGTGATGCCCGCTTACAACAAGGTCAACGGCTACTATTGCTCCGAGAACGAGCATCTCCTCAACGAGATCCTCCGCGGCGAATGGGGCTTCAAGGGTTTCACCGTCTCCGACTGGGGCGGCACGCACAGCACCATGGGCGCTGCGCTGCACGGCCTCAACGTTCAGATGACCGGCGACAACTATCTCGGCCAGCCCGTCATCGACTCCATCAAGGCCGGCGTCCTGTCCGAGAAGGTCGTGGATGACAAGGTCCGCGAGCTGCTCCGCGTCCGCTTCGCAGTCGAGCCCATCGCCGAAGACCAGGCCAACACCAAGCTGGCTTCCCGTCCCGAGAGCCGCCAGGCCGCCCTTGACATAGCCCGCAAGTCCATCGTCCTGCTCAAGAACGACGACAGCCTTCTCCCCGTCTCCAAAAGCGTGAAGAAGATTGCGGTCATAGGCCAGAACGCCGTCCTGAACACACAGTCCGGCGGAGTGGGCGCAGGTGTGAAGTCTCCCTACGAGATCACTCCCCTCATGGGCATCCAGCGCCGCGCCGGCAATGATGTAGAAATAGTCTACGCGCCCGGATACAAGAACTTCCCCGGACGCCGCTGGGGTCCCGCACCCGCTACGGTCGACCCGCTCGTGGCCACCGCCATTGACGAGCCCGCCGATCCGGCGTTGCTCGCCGAAGCGGTTGCCGCAGCCCAGGACGCCGACCTCGTATTCTTCTTCGCCGGAACCAACAAGAGCATTGAGACTGAAGGCAGCGACCGCCGCGACATCAAGCTCCCTGTAGGACAGGAGGAAGTGGCCGCAGCGCTCGCCGAGGCCAATCCCAACCTCGTGACCGTCATCATCTCCGGAGGCCCCTGTGACCTGCAGGAGGTCGTCAAGAGTTCCAAGGCCATGGTCCAGGGCTGGTGGAACGGCATCGAAGGCGGCACCGCGCTCGCCGAGGTTCTCTTCGGAGACATCGCCCCTTCAGGCAAGCTCCCTTTCACCTTCCCGGTCAAGCTTGAGGATTCCCCCGCTTACGCGATGGGCAATTTCCCGAATGCTGATCCCACCGGCGGCGACCTGTTCACCGAACGCTACCGCCAGGATATAACCGCCCAGCAGGGCCGCAGGGCCCAGAGACCTTCGCCAGAGTCCAAGTATACCGAGGGCTCGCTGGTAGGCTACCGCTGGTTCGACACCAAGAACGTTCCGGTGATGTACGCTTTCGGCCACGGACTTTCCTATGTTGGATTCGAGTATGGCCCCATGAAGGTATCCGCAGGCAAGAAAGCCGTCAAGGTCACCTTCGATATCACCAATACCGGTTCGATGACCGCCGACGAGGTGGTGCAGCTCTATGTCAGCCGTCTGGATTCCAAGGTTGAGTGGCCCGCCAAGGAGCTCAAGGCCTTCGAGCGCGTGAGCCTCGGCGCAGGCGAGACCAAGAGCGTCACGCTTGAGATCCCTGCCGACAATCTCCGTTACTGGAATGTCGACACCAACGCCTGGACCCTTGAGCACGGCCGTCTCGAGCTTCTGCTCGGTTCTGCATCCGATGACATCCGCCAGAAGGCGGAGACCAAGATCTGATGCCATGAGAGTATATAAGATCCTTATGACGGCGGCACTCCTTGCCGCCGTCTCTTGCGGACAGCGTCCGGCAGCGGTGGTGGAGAACGTCGATGTCTTCACCTCAGTCGGAGACAATGGTTTCATGGTGGACGCCCTCGAGGTCACCGTGCAGGATGCACGTTCGCTCAAGGGCCTCACAGCGGCCGATTTCGACCTGGTCAACAATGTCGCGGGCGGCTTTGTCGACCCTGCCACAGGAGAAGCTCCCACAGACTATGCCGACGACGGCATCAGCGTGAGCCGCAAGGGCAAGGTGCTGCGCATCGAGGCCAGGCCGTTCAACATGGCCGGCCGTTCCGAGGGCTATTTCAAGCATCTGCCCTGGGAGCTGCGCTGCGCGGATTCCGTCCTCAACATCGGCCCTGCCGACGTGAACGGGCAGCAGCACATCGCCGTCATCGACGACTGCATCACCGGCAGTTTCACTTTCGCTGGCATCACGCGCGAGTACATGCTGCACCTGCCGAAGGATGCCTTCGGAAACTACATTCCAAACGTGCCGCTCATGGTGTGGCAGATCGGCGGAGGCGAGTATGACAAGGACCTCATGACCGCCGCGACCGCGAACCGCTGCCTGGTCTCGCTGGCCTCCGAGGGCATTCCCTGTGCCGCCCTCGTATTCGCGATAGCCAATCCCAACTACTCCTATAGCGCGTCCCTCTATCCCGAGAAGATCGAGCTGATCGACAGGAACAACGCCCTGCAGATGGCTTTCATCGACTCGCTGATAGCTGAGGGCAAGGTGGACGGCAGCAGGCTATTCTGCGCCGGCGCCTCGAGCGGCGGTGGCTGCACCATGCGTTTCATGATGCAGTTCCCGGACCGTTTCAAGGCGGCCATCCCCTGCTGCGCCATGGATCCCATCGTCCCCATCCACAGGGTTGAGGAGAAATACAACGGACAGTTCGTCGAGGATCTCGTGGCCGCTTTCCAGGGCAAGGTCAACAAATGGAACGGAGAGAAGATGGAGCCCGTCGACATTGACACGGAGGCTTTCGTTCGCCTGCCGATGTATTTCGTCCATGCGGCCTCCGACCAGACCTGCAAGCTCACGAGCTCGTTGGTCTATACCGAGGCCCGCAAGCGGCTCGGCGCCACGCTGGACAAGCTGCGCATCTATTCCGACGAGGAGATGCAGGCATACGGCATCCCTCCGATGATCGCACATTTCTCCTGGGTCCCGCTCCTGGACGATTATTCTGAAGGCAGCGTGATGCGCTGGATGACGGACATGTTCTGACCGTCGGTCAAATATTGAAATTAGAGCGGCCGCCCCATTTGGGACGGCCGCTTCACAAAGTGAAAAGTGAAATTATCTAATCGGAATTAGATGTACATGTTGACGATGGTCTCGTAGAGTTCCTGCTTGCCGCTGGTGGCCTTGGGCTCGCCCTTGGTCTTGGCATACTCTACGACCTGCTCGAGAGTGAGCTTGCCGTCCTCGAACTCCTTGCCCTTGCCGGAGTCGAAGGAAGCGTAGCGCTCCTTGACCATCTTGGGCAGCTCGGACTTCTCGAGGACGTCGGCAGCCACGAGGAGAGCGCGGGCCATGACGTCCATGGCGCTCACGTGAGCGATGATGATGTCCTCAAGGTCGGTGGAGTTGCGACGGGTCTTGGCGTCGAAGTTGGTACCGCCGACGAGGCCGCCGTTCTTGATGATGACCATCATGGCCTGGACGAGCTCGTAGAGGTCGATCGGGAACTGGTCGGTATCCCAGCCGTTCTGGTAGTCACCGCGGTTGGCGTCGATGGAGCCGAGGAGGCCGGCGTCGGAGGCGCACTGGAGCTCGTGCTCGAAGGTGTGGCCTGCGAGGGTGGCGTGGTTGACCTCGATGTTGACCTTGAAGTCCTTGTCAAGACCGTTGGCACGGAGGAAACCGATGACGGTCTCGGTGTCGACGTCATACTGGTGCTTGGTAGGCTCCATAGGCTTGGGCTCGATGAGGAAGGTGCCCTTGAAGCCCTTGCCGCGTGCATAGTCGCGTGCCATGCCGAGCATGGTGGCCATGTGGGCCTTCTCACGCTTCATGTCGGTATTGAGGAGGCTCATGTAGCCCTCGCGGCCGCCCCAGAATACATAGCACTCGCCGCCAAGAGCCATGGTGGCGTCCATGGCGTTCTTGATCTGGACCATGGCGCGGGCTGCGACGTCGAAGTCGGGGTTGGTGGAAGCGCCGTTCATGTAGCGCTTGTGGCCGAAGACATTGGCGGTGCCCCAGAGGAGCTTGATGCCGGTCTGGGCCTGCTTCTCCTTGAGATAAGCGACGATCTCCTTGAGGTCGGCCTCATACTGCTCGATCGTAGCGGGCTCGTCAATGAGGTCTACATCATGGAAGCAATAGTATCCGATGCCGAGCTTCTGCATGATCTCGAAGCCTGCATCAACCTTCTGCTTGGCCTTGGTGATGGGATCCTTGGCGTCGTTCCAGGGGAAAGACTTGGTAGGTCCGCCGAACTGGTCGCTGCCCTCTGCGCAGAGGGTGTGCCACCATGCCATAGCGAACTTGAACCAATCCTTCATAGCCTTGCCGCAGACGACCTGCTCGGGATTGTAATAATGGAATGCAAGCGGGTTCTTGGAATCCTTGCCTTCGAACTTGATTTTCCCGATCTCCGGGAAGTACTCTTTGTTTGCCATAATTTAAAAGTGGATTTGAATTATTTGAGTGAATTGCTGACTTCTTGTTTCCAGCGGCCGTAGGCCGTTTCAAGGTCCGACTTCCATTCGGCCTCCGGCTCGATGACGTCGAGTCTCTCGAGGGTGGCGAAGGCTTCGTCCGTGGACTTATAGATGCCTGCACCGAGTGCAGCTCCGCGGGCAGCTCCGAGGGAACCGTCGGTATCGAACAGTTCGATGCGGGCGTCGCACAGGGTGGCGAGCGTAGAGCGGAACAGGGGGCTGAGGAACATGTTGGCCTTGCCGGCGCGGATCACGTCGGGCTTGAGACCCATGTCACGCATGATGTCGATGCCGTAGCGGAAGGAGAACGCAATGCCCTCCTGGACGGCGCGTAGGATGTGAGCCTTGCCATGGCGCACCAGGTCGATGCCGACCATGCGGGCGCCTGTGGAACGGTTGGCCAGCACTCGCTCGGCACCATTGCCAAAAGGCAGGATCAACAACCCGTCGGAACCGACGGGAGCAGTAGCTGCCAGGGCGTTCATCTGGGGATAGGTAAGCTCGGGGGAGACATTGCGGTGCGCCCAGGAGTTCATGATACCGGTGCCGTTGATGCAGAGAAGGACACCGAGGCGTGGCTCCACGACATTGGGAGGAGAAACGTGCAGGAAGGTATTGACACGCGACTGGGGATCGGCCTTAGGCACGTCGGTGACACCGTAGACAACACCACTTGTGCCGCCGGTGGCAGCAATCTCGCCCGGCTCGAGGACGTCAAGCGAGAAGGCGTTGTTGGGCTGGTCTCCGGCGCGGTAGGAAACGGGAGTGCCGGCAGGGATGCCAAGCTCCTCCTGGATGGCGGCAGTGGTAACACCCTGCACACCGATGGCAGGAACGACAGGGCAGAACTTGTCGGACTCGATGCCGTAGTAGTCGGCCACGAAATGTGCCCTGCGCCTGTCGACGAAGTCCCAGAGTATGCCTTCCGACATACCGGTGGCCGTAGTATTGGTCTCTCCGGTGAGAAGGTATGCGATATAGTCGCCGGGGAGCATGAAACGCCAGATACGCGAATAGACATCAGGTTCGTTGCGCTTGACCCATGCAAGCTTGGAGGCAGTGAAATTGCCGGGGGAATTGAGCAGGTGCGTCATGCAACGCTCGTAGCCGATGGCCTGCAGGGCCTCCGCGCCGGTGGCGACGGCACGGGAATCGCACCAGATGATGGAGTCACGCACGGGCTTGCCCTCACTGTCAAGCGCTACGAGGCCATGCATCTGGTAGGAAATGCCTATGCAGGAGACCTTGCCCATGTCATAGCCCGCAGCCGACATGTCATGTATGCCGTCACAGAGATACTTCCACCATGAATCAGGGTCCTGTTCCGCCCAGCCTTTCTGGACGGCCTTGATAGGAGCCTCGGTCTTGGGATTGGTAGCGGAACAAGCACATTTACCGCTCTCAATATCGAGCAGGGATACTTTTACGGATGAAGATCCGACGTCTATTCCTAAAGAAAACATAATTGGGTACGCTATATGAACGTGTTATTAAATCATTGGATAAAGATAGTGCTTTTTCATGAAAAAAACACGGAAAGCCGTGCCAATATTGTCAATTTTGTTTCAAACCCTCCCATTAAGGGAAAAGAAGACGGCCGGGAGTCGATCTGACTCCGCGGCCGTCCTCAATATCGATCGGACCTTTCCGACTAATCGGTAGGATATCCGGGGTTCTGGTAAGCAGCCTTTTCGGCATCGTCCATCATCATGGCGTCGATCTGGCCCTGAGGGATGGGACGGAGGTACTGGTAAGGCTGGATGTCGCGCTTGGTGACGACCGGAGTATGGTCCGCCTTGCCGGCACCGCAAATTGTATAGCTGCCGGCACGCTCGGCCCATGTCTGGGTGCGGACCAGGTCGAACCAGCGGAAGCCGTCACCGAAATTCTCGCGCATTTTCTCGTCAAGGAGATAATCGATCGAGATGTTCTGCGGAGTCTCGGCGGTAAGCTCGGCGCTGAAATCTGCGACATAATCCACGGCCTCGTTGTTCTTGTACTCCCACTTGCCGGCGCGGGCGCGCAGGACATTGAGGAGGTCACGGGCGCTCATGCTGCCCGAAGCGCCCTTGACGGCGGCCTCGGCGGCGATGAAGTAGAACTCCGAGAACTTCAGGATGATGAAGGGACGGGTCGAAGCGGCGTTCGGCTGACCGGTACCGGAGGTATTGGTACGGTAGGGACCAAGCTTCCAGATGCCGGGATAGGCGTTGCGGCTGACTCCGTTCGGATTGATCACATAGTAGTCGTAGTTGGGTGACACACCGACCACCTCCTGGCTTGCATCGTTGGAGTACTGCACGGTAGGATCGTCTTCAAAGAGGAACACGAGGAAAGGCTCGTTGATACCGATGTGGCTGCCGTTAGGGCCTTCAACCCACTCGGACTTGTTGCCTCCCTGGGTCCAGTTGGTACGGTAAATCCAGGTGAAGGTGCCGTCGAAACGCGAATCCTTGTCCTTGTGGTCGAAAGTGGCGAGGGCTTCCTGGGTAGGGGCCATACGCGTCCAAGGACGACCGAGGAACTGGTTGTCGGTACGGAGGACAGGGTTGATCCTAGCTCCTGTGTTGGAGACGGCGGTCATGTTGGGATAGTTCCACTGGAGCATCCAGCTGGCGAAGTTGTCCTGGCCGCCGCCGGAACCGTAGGAAAGGCTGGAGCCGTTGTACTGCTCGCTGTTCTCGGTATGGTCGGCATAAAAGACCTGCTCCTTGTTGCGGTCATTGGATCCTAGATATACCTTGTAGAAGTATTCCTCGAGGCCGAACGGGCCGGGATCGTTGATGCCCTGCATGGCAAGGTCATATGCCTGCTGGAAATAGTACTTGGCATCGTGTCCGTCCGGATCGGTGCGGGAGCACTCCGGATAGGTCGGGATGTTCTTGGGATTCTCGAGCCACCATGCATAGGTAAGGTAGGCCTTGGCGAGGAGGATACGCGCCGCGGTCTTGGTGACCGCTCCGCTTACGCGTCCCTTGGCCGGCAGGGCCGACACGCCCTCCTTAAGGTCGGGGAAGATGCACCTGGTGTATACCTCGGGAACGGTGTTGCGGACGGAAGTGCGGACAGGAGAGGAGTTGAATGCGAGTTCTCCCGAGCCCAGGTCCAGCGGAACGCCGCCGAACATCTGGACCATGGTGAAGTACTCGAACGCGCGGAAGAACTTCGCTTCCGCGATCAGGGACGCGTCCAGGCCCACGGAAGCGGCATTCTCGATGATACCGTTCGCGGTATTGATATAGGTGAAAGACCAGAAGCTGCCCTGGTTGCCGTTCGAAGGAGAGACGAGACCGTTGCCGGACATGTCGGCGGTCTTGAAGTTGCCGTCGGCGGACTGGGCGTATGTGGCCTCATCGGTACCGGTCGTCAGGAAGTTGTAGGTATAGGCATTTCCGTAGATGGTACGGATATGGGTGTACAGGGCGGTCAGACCGCCTTCGACGCCGGCCTGGGTCGTGAAGAAGTCAGGCGTATAACGGGTCTTCGGATGCTCTTCGAGGACGAAGGTGCAAGAGGAGAGAAGTACGGCCGCGCCTGCAAGGGCTATGATGATTCTATTCTTTTTCATATTCCTGTGCAATTAGAAGGTTATGTTGACGCCGAAGAGGATATTGCGGGTATTCGGAGTGTTGTATCCGACATAGGAGAGACGGCTGGGGCCGGGACGGCCGGAAGCGGTGGATCCGCCGTTGGCGTTCGGCTCCGGGTCAAGTCCGGTCTCGTTGAAGAAATCGGAGAACAGGACGATTCCCGGATTCTGCAGCGTGGTATAGACCCGCAGGTTGGAAATGCCGGCATTCTTGAGCGCGGCGACCCTGTGCAGGCTGTAGCCGAGGGTGATGGTGCGGATCTTGGCATAAGTACCGTTGTACTGCGCGAGCACGGAGTTCCATTTCGGGTTGTCACCGCTGAGGATGGAACCCGGCCTGGGATAACGTGCATTGGTGTTCTCGGGAGTCCAATAGTCAACATCGATCTGACCGCGACGGCCGGTGAGCATGTTGAGGTAGGAGTTGCCGGTATGGAGCGAGGACAGGAGGATACCTCCGCACTGGAAGGCTCCGATGACGGAGAAGTCGAAATTCCTCCAGGTGACGTTGGTGTTGAAACCGCCGGCAAACTTGGGATCGGTCACGATCGGAATGCGGTCGTCGGAAGAGAAGGCCCTGACGGGCTCACCGTTCTCGTTGTACTCACCGTGATACTTGATCTTGATGGTACCGATGGCATCCTTGTAGCCGGTAAGGGAATTGAAGGTGCTGGGCTCGAGGATGTCCATGTAAGGATCGCCTTCGTTCCAGAGGCCGTCGTACTCATAATCGTAGAGACAGTTGATAGGATATCCCACGAACCAGGCGTTGCCCTCGTTGCGGTCACTGCCGTCGGCAAGCGCGACGAGCTTGTTGTGGTTGGTGTAGATATTCAGTCCTGCGGTCCAGTTCCAGTCACCGCTGTCGACCAGCGTGGCGTTGAGGGTGAACTCGAAACCCTTGTTCTCGGTGGCTCCGATATTGGCGGTGTAGGAACCTACGCCGGCGGTCGAAGGAAGGCCGAGGGAGAGGAGGATGTCATTGGTCTTCACGGAGTAGTACTCCATAGTACCGCGCAGACGGCCGCGAAGGACGGACCAGTCGACACCGAAGTTCCAGGTCTTTGAGTACTCCCAGCCGAGTTCGCTGTTCGGCAGGGTGGACACATAGTATCCGGTAGCATACTTCTCGTCACCGAAGTTGTAGACGGTGGTGGAGAGGGAGCCGAGGGTTGCGTAAGGGCTGATGGCCTGGTTGGAAGTCTGGCCGTAACCGACGCGGAGTTTCAGCTCGTCGAGCCAGGTGCGGGTGCCAGCCATGAAAGCTTCCTTGTGGAGGTTCCAACCGACGGAGATAGCAGGATAGGTATGCCACTGGTGTCCCGGGGCAAGACGCGAGGAGGCGTCGGAACGGACAGCGACGGACAGCATGTAGCGGTCGTCATAGGTGTACATCAGACGTCCCATGTAGGAGAGGAGGCCGTACTGGCTGTGCGAGCCGCCGCCCACGGTGATGTCGGACGCAACTGCGCTGCCGATATTGTAGTACTGGAAGAGCTCGTTGGGGATGTTCTTTCCGGAGAGGGACTGGCCCTGCGAGGTGGTCTGCTCTGCGGAATAGAGGCCTACGACGTTCACATGGTGCTTCTCGGCGAAGATGCGGTCGTAGGTAAGGAGGTTTTCAACCGTCCAGTTCGTGGTCTGGTTGAAGGACCAGGAAGCGGAGTTATTGGAGGTGGCGGAGCCGTTGACGCCGACGCCGGTGAAGGAACCGCCCTTGGAGTTGCGGTAGTTGAGACCGCCGCTGAGCTTGTAGGAAAGGCCCTCGATCCAAGGGAAGCTGAACTGCACGTATCCGGTGTTGTAAGT
>JBGUGW010000346.1:0-3170 GCA_045111695.1 Candidatus Cryptobacteroides sp.
CGCCCTGGCGCGCCGTTTCGGCATCAGGCAGCCCGTTTTCGCTGCCGAGATTGACTGGAACGCCCTGTTCGAGCTCGTCAAGCGCGACAAGGTCGCCTTCAAGGAGCTGCCCAAATTCCCTGAGGTGCGCCGCGACCTGGCCCTCCTCCTCGACGAGGATGTCAAGTATGCCGACCTTCAGGCCAGCGCTGAGCGCGTAGCCAGGAAACTCCTCAAGCAGGTCACCCTGTTCGATGTCTACCGCGGGGACAAGATCCCTGCCGGCAAGAAGCAGTATGCCCTGGGCTTTGTGCTCCAGGATACCGAGAAGACCCTGACGGATGCCGATGTCGAGCGCGTCATGGACAAGCTTCTCTCCACCTTCACCAACGAGTTCGGAGCCGTTCTGCGATAGTATGCAAAGGTTCACCCGGATAGTCCTTGCGGTCCTGGTCTCGGCCGCCTGTCTCTGCTCCTGCGGCAGGGAAGGGAGGGTCATACCCAAGTCCAAGATGTCAAAGATCTATGCCGAGTTGTTCCTGGCCGACGCATGGCTGATTACTGCACCCTTTGAGGCGAAAGGCAAGGCGGATACCATGGCCTTTTATGAGCCTATTTTCGAGAAATATGGCTATACTGTCGAGGATTACTGGCCCAGCGTGTCGTATTACCTCCAGGATCCTCATCGTTTCTCCAGGATCCTGAACAAGTCCAACATCATCCTGGAGACAGAGTTCGGCGTAATTGAGAAGCAAAGGCTGGATGCCATTGAGTCCGACAAACAGAAAGAACGGGTCAAGCCCAGGTTGTTCCATTCCGTATACGGATCTGACGGAACAGTCATTGACCTTGATAGTCCCAAGATTCCCAAACCTTTGAAGGAACAGGAGTTATGATGCGCGAAGAGATAGTGTTCGGGCCCATCCACAGCCGCCGGCTCGGGTCCTCGCTCGGCATCAATGTCCTGCCGGAGAAGGGCAAGTTGTGCAATTTCGACTGCATCTACTGCGAATGCGGATGGAACCGCGACGGGCGCGGGGACACGCACATCCCGTCCGCTTCCGACCTTCGCGATGCGCTGGAAGCCAGGCTTTCCTTCTGCGCAAATGAAGGGACAGGGATAGATTCCATCACATTCTCCGGAGACGGCGAGCCTACGCTCAACCCCGATTTCCCGGAGATGGTGGATATCACGCTGGAGCTCCGCGACCGCTATTTCCCTGCTGCCAGGGTGTCAGTGCTCTCGAACGCCACCATGGTGCACAAGGATGCCGTGTTCGAGGCCCTGCGCAAGGTAGACAATCCCATACTCAAGATAGACGCCCCCACGACGGAGCTGGCGAGGCTCATCAACCGTCCCGCTCCCGGATATAGTGTGGAGGCTGTCGTCGAGGCGCTGAAGCGTTTCGAAGGCGACTTCATCCTCCAGACCATGTTCCTGAGGAGTGACAGCTTCGATTCTTCTGCCCCGGAGGTACTTCAGGGCTGGATGGACATAGTCCGGACCCTCCACCCGCGGGAGGTCATGGTCTATACCATAGACCGCGCCACCCCGCAGGAGGGGCTTTCCAAATTCACGGCAGGGGAGATGCAGGAACTGCTCCGTCCCCTGGCCGGGGAAGGATTCAATTTGCAGATAAGAGGATAATCAATTGATACCATTATGGATACTTTGTGCAAGAAATACGGGTATGTCCCGGACAAAGAAAAGATTGACAGGAGCCTTGAAATCATCGCCGCCAATCTCGAGAACGTCATTTCTCCAGACGTCCTGAAGGAGTGTTTCTCCATCATGGACGTGACCACCCTTCACAACGATGACACGGTCGCTTCCGTGTCCCGTCTGGTGGACAAAGTCAATTCGCTGGCGCAGGATTACCCGGAATACCCGCTGCCCGCGTCCATCTGTGTCTATCCCAACCTTGTTTCCGTCGTCGCTGAGCGCCGCGCCGATCCGCGCGTGCATGCCACCGCCGTCTCGAGCTGTTTCCCTACGGCCCAGAGCTTCCTGGAGGTGAAGGTGCGTGAGTGTGAACTCGCGGTTGAGGCCGGTGCTGATGAGATAGATATCGTCTTGGCCCTCAATACCTTCCTCGCAGACAATTACGAGGCCGCATCCCGCGAGATCCGCGAGATGAAGGCCGCGATCGACCGCAAGGCCGCCGAGGCCGGGCGTACCGTGATACTCAAGGTCATCCTTGAGACCGGGCTCCTTGTGACTCCCGAGAGGATCGCCGAGGCGTCCTTCCTCGCCATGGAGGCCGGGGCGGATTTCATCAAGACTTCCACCGGCAAGGTGAGCGTCAATGCCACCCCGGTGTCCGCCTATGTCATGTGCGAGTGCATCAAGGCATTCCATGCCAAGACCGGCCGCAAGGTCGGTTTCAAGGCTGCGGGCGGCATCTCTGACGCCATGGACGCGGTCTGCTACTATTCCATCGTTTCTTCCGTGCTCGGCAAGGAATGGCTCAACAGCCGTTTCTTCCGTTTCGGCGTAAGCCGCCTCGCCAACTCCCTGATGTCGGCCATTGAGCAGAAAACGGTGAACGTGTTCTGATTTTTACCGGTTTCTGTCCGGAACCGTCCGAATGAAACGGCCTTGCACGATGATGCAGGGCCGTTTTTTCATTTTAAGCATTTCCTTTTTGCGAACACGGATGATTCTTTGTCACTTTGCAACAGGAAAACTAACGGAACTTGGACTATGAAAACTTCTTTGCAATTCCTGATGCCCGTCATCGCCCTCTGCGCGTGCTCCGTCTTCGACGACGGAGCCGCGCCCGGGGGCTCGGTGACGGCGGAGAACGTGCCGCACGACATGATCGTGCTCGGCGACCGCCTCGAGGATCCGTACTCGGTATCCAATGTCGAGGCGGCGCTGGTCTCCCTTTATCCTACCAAGGCCGGACGCGTGGACCTCAAGCCTACCGACATTTATGTCCGCTTCCTTCCAAGGAACGAGACGGAGTACGACCGTCTGGTCTCCGCCGGGATCCATCTCACCGACCATCCCCTTGACTATGAGATAGTCAGGGAAGGGGATTATTACCATGACCCGACATTGGACGAGGATGCCATCACGTGGCAATACGCCGTCCTGAAGCCGGATTTCAACATCCCCAATGGCGTTCGCTATGAACTTCTGGACGAGTGCTACATCGCCGACAATGCCGCGACTCGGGCCGGGGACG
>JBGUGW010000347.1:0-9093 GCA_045111695.1 Candidatus Cryptobacteroides sp.
TCGAAGTCGGCGTTGAAAGCCGTACATGCGAGCGGGTGCAGCTGGATGGCCTTGCCTTCGATCATCCTGGGCTGGAAGGCCTGGATACCGAGCCTGTGGAGGGTAGGTGCACGGTTGAGGAGCACCGGGTGTCCCTTCATGACATTCTCGAGGATGTCCCAGATGACGGGATCCTTGCGGTCCACGATCTTCTTGGCGGACTTGACGGTCTTCACGATGCCGCGCTCGATGAGCTTGCGGATGATGAAAGGCTTGTAGAGCTCGGCGGCCATGTACTTCGGCAGACCGCACTCGTGCATGTTGAGCTCCGGTCCGACGACGATGACCGAACGGGCGGAGTAGTCGACACGCTTTCCGAGGAGGTTCTGGCGGAAGCGGCCCTGCTTTCCCTTGAGGCTGTCAGACAGGGACTTAAGGGCCCTGTTGGACTCGCTCTTGACGGCCGAGGACTTCTTCGAGTTGTCGAAGAGGGAGTCGACGGCTTCCTGGAGCATGCGCTTCTCGTTGCGGAGAATAACCTCGGGGGCCTTGATCTCTATGAGCCTCTTGAGGCGGTTGTTGCGTATGATGACCCTGCGGTAGAGGTCGTTGAGGTCGGAGGTCGCGAAACGGCCGCCGTCGAGCGGGACGAGAGGGCGGAGATCCGGCGGGATGACCGGAATGACCTTCATGATCATCCACTCGGGACGGTTGACGTCCTTGGACTCCTGGAACCACTTGACCACCGCGAGCCTCTTGAGCTGCTCGGTCTTGCGCTGCTGCGAAGTCTCGACGAGCATCTTCTGGCGGAGCTCCTTGCCGAGTGCGTCGGCATCGATCTCCTTGAGGAGGTCGTAGATACCTTCGGCGCCCATCTTGGCGATGAACTTGTCCGGATCGTCGTCAGGAAGGTTCTCGTTGCCGGGAATCCTGGCCATCACGTCGAGGTACTCGTCCTCGGAGAGGAGTTCCATCTTGGGGACGTCGGTGCAGCCCGGCTTCACCACGATGTACTTCTCGTAGTAGATGACCGACTCGAGCTTCTTGGACGGAAGTCCGAGAAGGGCGGAAATCTTGTTGGGGGCCGACTTGAAGTACCAGATATGGGCTACCGGAACGGTGAGGGTGATATGACCCATGCGCTCGCGGCGGACCTTCTTCTCTGTTACTTCAACCTTGCACCTGTCACAGACGATTCCGCGGTAGCGGATCCTCTTGTACTTTCCGCAGTAGCACTCGTAGTCCTTGGTGGGACCGAAGATCTTCTCGCAGAAGAGACCGTCACGCTCGGGCTTGTAAGTCCTGTAGTTGACGGTTTCCGGCTTCAGGACCTCGCCCCTCGAACGCTCGGTGATATCCTCCGGCGATGCAAGGGAGATGCTGATCCGCTGGAAATTGCTCTTGACCTTGTTATCCTTATTGTTGAATGTAGGCATATTCTTGTCGTTCAATTAGTCTGTGATTAATCCAAGGTGACCTTGAGTCCGAGACCCCTGAGCTCGTGGAGAAGCACGTTGAGGGATTCGGGGATGCCGGGAGTCGGCATCGGGTCTCCCTTGACGATGGCTTCGTAGGTCTTCGAACGTCCGGTGACGTCGTCGGATTTGACTGTGAGAATCTCCTGGAGGGCGTTTGCAGCGCCGAAGGCCTCAAGGGCCCAGACCTCCATCTCACCGAAACGCTGGCCTCCGAACTGGGCTTTACCGCCGAGAGGCTGCTGGGTGATGAGGGAGTAGGGACCGATGGAGCGGGCGTGCATCTTGTCGTCGACCATGTGGCCGAGCTTGATCATGTAGATGATGCCGACGGTGGCGGGCTGGTCGAACCAGTCGCCGGTGCCGCCGTCACGAAGCTGGGTCTTGCCATATCTCGGGACGCCGGCCTTGTCGGTCAGTCCGGTGATCTCGTCAAGGCTGGCACCGTCGAAGATCGGGGTGCTGAACTTGAGTCCGAGCTCCTTGCCAGCCCAACCGAGGACGGTCTCGTAGATCTGTCCGAGGTTCATACGGGAAGGCACGCCGAGCGGGTTGAGAACGATGTCGACCGGGGTGCCGTCACCGAGGAACGGCATGTCCTCCTGACGGACGATCTTGGCGACGATACCCTTGTTTCCGTGGCGTCCGGCCATCTTGTCACCGACAGTGATCTTCCTCTTCTTGGCGATGTAGACCTTGGCGAGCTGCATCACTCCGTTAGGAAGCTCGTCGCCGACCTTGATCTTGTCGATCTCGCGCTTGCACTTGGCGGCGGCGGTCTTCTGTGCGATGCAGTAGTTGTTGATCAGGTCGCGGATGAGGAGGTTGGTGTCCTTGTCGGCCGTCCATTTTCCGGAATTGATGTTGTCGTAGTCGATGGCGCGCAGCTGCTCGACGGTGAATTTCTTGTCCTTGGGGACGATCTCCACGCCGTAGAGGTCGCTGACGCCGGCGCTCTTGCGGTTCTTGGTCAGGACTGCGAGCTTCTGGATGAAGTCCTCGCGGAGCTTCTCGGAAGCCTGGTTGAACAGCTCTTCCTTGAGCTCGATCTTGGCCTTCTGCTCGTTCTTGGATGCTCCCTTCTTGGAGGTCGAGAGCTTGGCGTAAAGCGCTGTCTTGACGACTGTTCCGCTGAGCGAAGGATTGGCCTTGAGGGAGGCGTCCTTGACATCGCCGGCCTTGTCGCCGAAGATGGCCTTGAGGAGCTTCTCCTCAGGGGACGGGTCGCTTTCGCCCTTAGGGGTGATCTTGCCGATGAGGATGTCGCCCGGCTCGATGTGCGCGCCGATGCGTACGATGCCGTTCTCGTCGAGGTCCTTGGTGGCGTCCTCGCTGATGTTCGGGATGTCGGAGGTCAGCTCTTCCATTCCGCGCTTGGTGTCGCGGACCTCGATGAGGTACTCGTCGACATGTACGGAAGTGAGGATGTCCCACTTGACCATCTCCTCGGAGAGAACGATGGCGTCCTCGTAGTTGTAACCCTTCCAAGGCATGAAGGCTACCATGAGGTTGCGGCCGAGAGCAAGTTCTCCATCTTGCGTGGCATAACCCTCGGTGAGGATCTGGCCGGGCATGACGGTGTCGCCCTTGCGGACGATGGGCTTGAGCATGACGGTCGTGCTCTGGTTGGTCCTCCTGTAGATGGGGAGGGTGTATACGGTCTCGACGGGCGAGAAGCTCACGAAGTTCTCGTCGTCGGTGCGCTCGTACTTGATGCGGATCTCGTTGGCGTCCACGTAGGTGACTTCACCCTTGCGGTCGGCGATGTACTGTGTCCTGGAGTCGATGCAGACCCTTTCCTCGAGGCCGGTGCCCACGATAGGGGCTTCGGGGGTGAGGAGAGGGACGGCCTGCCTCATCATGTTCGCTCCCATGAGGGCGCGGTGGGCGTCGTCATGCTCGAGGAACGGGATGAGGGAGGCGGCCACGGAAGCCATCTGGTTCGGGGCCACGTCCATGTAGTTGACCTCTTCCTTGGTAACGACCGGGAAATCGGCCTCCAGACGGCACTGGATGCGGTCGTCGGTGATGGTACCGTCGTCCTCCATGCGGACGTTGGCGAGGGAGACGAGACGGTTCTCCTCCTCCTCGGCGCTCATGTAGTGCCAGCCCTCGTCGCTGAGGTCGACCTTGCCGTCCTTGACGTCACGGTAAGGGGTCTCGATGAATCCGAGCCCGTTGATGCGGGCGTAGACGCAGAGCGAGGAGATAAGACCGATGTTCGGTCCTTCAGGCGACTCGATAGGGCAGAGGCGGCCGTAGTGGGTGTAATGCACGTCGCGGACCTCGAATCCGGCCCTGTCGCGGCTCAGACCGCCGGGGCCGAGAGCGGAGAGACGCCTCTTGTGGGTGATCTCCGCCAGAGGGTTGGTCTGGTCCATGAACTGCGAGAGCTGGCTCGTGCCGAAGAACGAGTTGATCACGGAAGACAAGGTCTTCGCGTTGATCAGGTCGATCGGGTTGAACTGCTCGCTGTCGCGGACGTTCATGCGCTCGCGGATAGTGCGGGCCATCCTGGAAAGACCTACGCTGAACTGGTTGGCCAGCTGCTCGCCGACGGTGCGGACACGCCTGTTGCTGAGGTGGTCGATGTCGTCGACGGTGGCCTTGGAGTTGATGAGCTGGATGAGATATTTGATGATCTCGATGATGTCGGTGTTGGTGAGAACCCTGACATCGTCGCCGGTGGCGAGGTTCAGCTTCTTGTTCAGGCGGTACCTTCCGACGTTGCCCAGGTCGTAGCGCTTCTCGGAGAAGAAGAGCTTCTCGATGACGTCCCTCGCGGTGTTCTCATCCGGCGGTTCGGAATTGCGGAGCTGCTTGTAGATGTAACTGACAGCCTCGTACTCCGTGTTGGTCGGGTCCTTCTGGAGGGTGTTGAAGATGATGGCATACTCGTTGGTGTTGGCCTCGTCCTTCTGGAGAAGGATGGTCTTTACCTCGGTCTCGAGTATGTTCTCGATGGTCTCGTCATTGAGGATCTCGCCGCGCTCCACGATGGGCACGGTACGCTCGATGGGGATGACCTCTCCGGTATCCTCGTCCTCGAAGTCCTCGATCCAGGTCTTGAGGACCTTGGCGGCGAGCTTGCGGCCTTCGTTGGCCTTGAGCGCCTCGGGAGTGACTTCGATCTCGTCTGCGAGTCCGAAGATGTCGATGATATCCTTGTCACTGTTGAATCCGATGGCCCTGAGAAGGGTAGTGACAGGCAATTTCTTCTTGCGGTCGATGTAGGCGTACATGACATTGTTGATGTCAGTCGCGAACTCGATCCATGATCCCTTGAAGGGGATTATGCGGGCAGAATAGAGCTTGGTGCCGTTGGCGTGCATGCTCTGGTCGAAGAAGACGCCGGGCGACCTGTGAAGCTGCGATACGATGATGCGCTCGGAACCGTTGATGACGAAGGTTCCGGCAGGGGTCATGTAAGGGATATTGCCAAGATATACGTCCTGGACACGGGTATCGAAGTCTTCATGCTCCGGATCGGTGCAGGAAAGGCGGAGTTTTGCCTTAAGCGGTACGTTGTAGGTCAGACCTCTCTCAAGACACTCTTCAATCGAATACTGCGGAGGATCGATGAAATAGTCGATGAACTCCAGCTTGTAATTGTTTCTGGTATCTTCGATCGGGAAAATCTCCTGGAAAACCTGATACAGACCCTCGTTCCTGCGATTCTCGGGGGTAGTCTCGAGCTGGAAGAAATCCTTGAAGGACTTCAACTGCACTTCGAGCAGGTCAGGATAATCCAGAATCTTAGACGTTGCGAAGTTTATTCGCTGGTTTTTTGTCTTTATGGACATATTCTGCCTTTGAAAATAAGAAAACTTTAATACGAAGAAAAAGGTTTAGAGCCTATTGGTGGCTCTAAACCTGTTTTTGTTCCCTGAGCAGGGAAGGGGGCGAAGTTATTTAACCTCAACTTCGGCGCCTGCCTCCTCGAGAGCGGCCTTGAGCTGCTCTGCCTCAGCTGCGGAAACTTTCTCCTTGAGAGTGGCGGGAGCCTTGTCAACAAGCTCCTTGGCCTCCTTGAGTCCGAGTCCGAGAGCCTCCTTGACGGCCTTGATGACACCGAGCTTGGCGGTGCCGGCGCTCTTGAGGACCACATCGAATTCGGTCTGCTCAGCCGGGCCTTCCTCGGCTGCGCCGCCGGCAGCAACAACGACTGCTGCTGCAGCAGGCTCGATACCGTACTCTTCCTTCAGGATGTTAGCGAGTTCCTGAACGTCTTTAACAGTCAAGTTAACCAACTCTTCTGCAAGTGCTTTAACGTCTGCCATAATTGTTTTTATTTTAGATTGTTATTGTTTTGATTCTTATTCTGCTGCAGGTGTCTCTGCAGGTGCTTCTGCGGGGGCCTCTGCAGGCTCTGCTGCAGGTGCCTCTGCGGGCGCTGCCTTGACCTTGGCGAGGGACTTGATGAGGACGTCCTCGGCCTGGTCTTCCGCAACCGTCTGGAGAGCGGAGACAACACGGCGGATAGGGGACTGGAGAAGTCCGATGATGTCGCCGATGAGCTCTTCGCGGGTCTTGATGGCAGCGAGCTGGTCAAGCTTGTCAGCACCGATGAAAGCGCACTCCTGTACGTATGCACCCTTGACGACCGGTTTCTGCATGCCGTCCTTGTTGAGCTTCTTGATGAGCTTGCCGGGGGCGTTGGGGACGTTGCAGTACATGATCGCGGTATTGCCCTTGAGGGTCTCGAGGAGCTCCTGCATCTCGGGGTTGTCGATGCCCTTGACGACGTGTGCGAACAGGGTGTTCTTCACGACGGAGAGCTTGATACCCTCTTCGAAGCAGGCGCGGCGGAGCTTGCCCGTATCCTTGGCATTCAGGCCAGCGATATCCGTAATGTAGAAATTGGGATATTCCTTAAGCTGGGCTGAGATGCTTTCAATAATCTGATCTTTGAGTTCTTTCTTCATAATATTGAATTTTTATTTCTCAGCACCGTTCAAGAATGCTTTGATGTCAACTTTAACTCCGGGGCTCATGGTCGTACAGATGGCTGCGCTCTTCATGTAAGTACCCTTGAGGGACTGAGGCTTGAGCTTTGCGACAGCGTTGAGGAACTCGGCTGCGTTCTCGTAGATCTGCTCGGGGGTGAAGGACACCTTGCCGATGGCAGCGTGAACGATGCCGGTCTTGTCGACCTTGAAATCAATCTTTCCGGCCTTGACCTCCTTGATGGCGTTGCCAATCTCCATGGTCACGGTGCCGGTCTTAGGGTTCGGCATGAGGCCGCGGGGACCGAGGATACGTCCGAGTGCACCGACCTTTGCCATGACGGAAGGGGTACAGACGATGACGTCGACGTCGGTCCAGCCACCCTTGATCTTCTCGATGTAGTCGTCGAGTCCGACGTAGTCGGCACCTGCTGCCTGGGCCTCGGCCTCCTTGTCAGGAGTACAGAGAGCGAGGACGCGGGTGACCTTTCCGGTGCCATGAGGAAGCGTGACGACGCCACGGATCATCTGGTTGGCCTTGCGGGGATCGACGCCGAGGTTGGCGGAGATCTCGACGGAAGAGTCGAACTTGGTGTAGGTGATATCCTTCAAAATCCCGCATGCTTCGGCAAGCGTGTAAACCTTGGTATGGTCATACTTGGCCATAACGGCTTTCTGATTCTTAGTCAATTTGCTCATGATGCGTAGATTTTAAAGGTCCTCGGGGAATTTACCTGTGACTGTGATACCCATGCTTCTTGCTGTACCAGCAACCATCCTCATTGCGGATGCAATGGTGAAACAGTTGAGGTCCGGCATTTTGCCCTCTGCGATCTCCTTCACCTGGTCCCAGGTGATGGAGGCAACCTTCTTCCTGTTAGGCTCGCCGGAGGCGGTCTGGATCTTCGCGGCCTCCTTGATGGAGATCGCTACAGGCGGCTGCTTGACTTCAAACGAGAAGGACTTGTCGGAATAGACCGTGATGACCACAGGGAGGACCTTTCCTGCCTGGGCCTGCGTAGCAGCGTTGAACTGCTTGCAGAAGTCCATAATGTTCAAGCCTTTGGAACCGAGGGCCGGTCCTACCGGAGGTGCTGGATTAGCTGCTCCTCCTTTTATTTGGAGCTTGATGAATCCGGTAACTTCTTTTGCCATGATTTGTTATTCTTTAGTGACTTGTGTAAAACTGAGTTCCAAGAGGGTCTTCCTGCCAAAAATGACAACGATGACCTTGAGCTTGCTCCTGTCTTCAATGATGCCGTCCACTGTTCCGCTGAAACCGCTGAACGGGCCGTCGGTGATCTTGACCTTGTCGCCGAGGGCATAGTTGACCTCGGTCTCGGCCGCGCTGTCGGCGTTCTCGTCCTGCTGGCCGAGAATCCTCTGGGCCTCCTCCTCGCGGATGGGGACCGGGACTCTCTCTATCTGGGATCCATTAACGGTTTTCTTCTCTGTCAGGAAACCTGACATGCCGGGAATGAGATTGCGGATGATATTCTCAAGCTTCGCGCTCAGTTCGGCCTGGATAAGCACATAACCGGGGAAAAGCAGCTTGTCGACCGCCTTCCTCTTGTTGTTCTTTGTGACTATTTCCTTCTTGACTGGTACGAGAACCTGGCCTACCTGATCCTGAAGCCCGCTTCTTTCTATTTCCTTCTCAAGATAATCTTTGGCTTTCTTTTCTTTTCCACCGGCTGTTCGAAGAACATACCATTTCATTTCGCCCATGATATCAAACGGATATTACAATGTGTAAATTGCAGTCATTACAGACTGGAAAGCCAGGTCTATCACCCAGAGTGCAAGCGCGAGGATGGCCGTCGTGACCATGACCAGGATAGCTGAACTCTGCAGCTTGTCCCAGGTGGGCCATGTGGTCTTCTTCGTGAGCTCTACGAAAGACTCCTTCAGATAGTTGATAAACTTTCTCATCTTTACTTTTAATGGACACCGTCAATTGGAAGCGGCGACAGTGTCTGTTAAACAATTACCAAATCGTAACCTTTGATATATATTGGCAGGGGAAGCAGGATTCGAACCCACATCTACGGTTTTGGAGACCGCTGAACTACCCTTGTTCTATTCCCCTGTAAAGGGAAGCCTCCCTGCGGAAGGCTTCCCCGGAAACATCTGTTCGAGAATTACTCGACGATCTTGATGACCTGTCCGGCACCGACGGTGCGGCCACCCTCGCGGATTGCGAAGCTGAGGCCCTCGTTCATAGCGACGGCGGTGATGAGCTTCACAGTGATCTCCACGTTGTCACCAGGCATAACCATCTCGACACCCTCGGGGAGCATGATCTCACCGGTAACATCAAGGGTACGGATGAAGAACTGAGGACGATAGTGGTTGTGGAACGGGGTGTGACGGCCGCCTTCCTCTTTCTTGAGGACATAGATCTGGGCCTTGAACTCGGTGTGGGGAGTGATGGAGCCGGGCTTGGCAACGACCTCGCCGCGCTTCACTTCCTTCTTGTCGATACCACGGAGGAGGAGACCTACGTTGTCACCGGCCTCACCCTGGTCGAGGAGCTTGCGGAACATCTCGACACCGGTGCAGACGCTGGTGCGGGGCTTCTCGCTGAAACCGACGAGCTCGATGGGATCACCGACATGGATGGTACCCTGCTCGATACGGCCGGTAACGACGGTGCCGCGACCGGTGATGGAGAAGATGTCCTCGATAGGCAT
>JBGUGW010000348.1:0-1034 GCA_045111695.1 Candidatus Cryptobacteroides sp.
CGACCAGCAACGTGTGCCGCAGAAGATATTCCCCCTTGCGCAGGACAATGGTATCGCCGCTGCATGATTCGGCCACAGCCTTCTCCAAGGCCGCCGGCCTCCGGACCCTGATGACGCGCGCATCGAGACTCCCACCGGAAAGCAGCATGAGAAAAAATACGGCTGCAATCCATTTCTTGAAACTATATTCCGACATACTACAAAAATACTAATAATCGTCCGTATTTTGTTATTCCGGCAAAAGGGATTATCTTTGCAAGACACAACCACATACACGCAATCCAACCTGATTGTTTAATATCTTTAATATGAGAAAAATGATTCTGGCGGCCGCCCTCATCGCCGGCTGCGTCTTTTCGTCCCATGCCCAGGAGGTAGCCAAGACAGGCCTTAACTTCGGACCGCTCCCTGCAGTAGGCTATTCATCCGACCTCGGATGGCATTATGGAGCCCTCACCGACATCTATTGGTACGGCGACGGATCAACTTATCCGGAGTATATGTGGAAAGCAAACGTGGAAGTCTCCCGCTACTCCAAGGGCAATACGGTGCTCCACAGCTTCTTCGACAGCAAATACCTGATTCCGGGTCTGCGCGTCTCCGCCGCGGTTTCCTATTTCGGCAACAACACCTATTCGTTCTACGGCTTCAATGGAGCATCATCCAAGTATGTCCCTGAGATCGATATGATTACCGACGACGGACTGGGCTTCTACCTCATGAAACGCGACATCTTCCGCATCATGACATGCCTCCAGGGAAACTTCGGAGAAAGCAAATGGGGATGGGCAGGTGGAATCACCTACTGGAATATGAAGACAGGGCACGCGAGGAACAAGGGCCTGACCGACGGAACCACTTCACTGTATGACCTTTATGTAGATAACGGGGTAATCCCTGCCGCTGAGAAGGATGGCGGACAGCATCTCGAATTCAAGGCCGGTGTCGTCTATGACAGCCGCGACCACGAGAACAATCCTACCCGTGGAGCCAACCTCGAGGTATATGCCTTCGGCTCACCGGACATCATTTCC
>JBGUGW010000349.1:0-1702 GCA_045111695.1 Candidatus Cryptobacteroides sp.
TTGTTGTTCCGGGTGTGGAAGCAGAGCTGGAAGATGGAGGCCTCGACATTGTTTCGTTTGTTCTTCTCCTTTTGGGGGATGTCTTCCATCCGCTTTCGGGACCGCATCGATTCCAATTGCTTGGGCAGGAAGTACCGCCACTTGTACTTGGACCGGTCTCCCGGATAGGGAATGCGGAGCGCTCCGCTCCGTGTCCGCTTGGCCTCATAGACCTCCCCGGTCCTCGTGTCGGTGATTCTGACCGTATCGCCGTCGCTCTCATCCAACAGGTAGCGGGACTGGCGGCCCTGGATGCCGGTGAACACGCCGTTCACGGAAAGCGCCCGGTTGTCGGCATTCTGGTAGGCTCCGTCGCTGTAGACGGTCTCGACGGCAGAGCCGGTCGTTGCCTCGCTCTTGGCTATGGCCTCCTCGTAGAAGGCGTTGTCGGCAGCCGTAGCGCCCTCCACCTGCACACCCGTAATCAGGGACGGGGCATCTTCCTGGTCGGTGGTTTCTGTGATGTTCACGCTATAGCCTTTCACTTTCTGCTGCCCCTTCTGACGGTATTCCGCCTCAGGGTCATTCGGGTTCTGGACACTGTCTGCGGCGATGGCCTTCTTGTCGCGGGGCGTCACCTGGCCATGCTCAACGATGAACTGTTCATCGAACACTTGTTTAAGAAGCCCGTCCTTGGCCTTCACGCGCACCAGGACAGCGTAGATGATACGCCCCAGTTCGGCAAGGCGCTGCTGGATGGTCTCGGAGTTGCTCCGGTAAACGGTCTGCTTCGCATTCTCTTCCAACCACGGTTGTACCTTCTTCCGCAGAGAAGGGTTCAGGCGGCTCATGTACTGCCCAATCTCCTGAAGGAAGGTCTTGTGGATAAGCTCGTAGCGGGAATACCAGGCAATATTGCTGCCGATGAGCTTGCTGTCCATCCGGACAGATTTGCCGGAAATCTTGAACTGCGAAGCTTGGAACTTCGTCAGGCGGCTGAAGCAGGTCTCCATCAGGTTCTCACCGGTGATGTCAGCGTAGTCGCAGATGCGTCTACGGAACAGGTAATAGGTGTCCAAAGACGGGGCCTCATCCTCCAGGCGGATAAGCCCGAGCGCCCTGCGGGTCAGAAGGTCATAGTCACACTTCTCGATAAGATCCTCATCCGAGCAACCGAACCCCTCCTTGAGGATGTTCATCGCCACCAGCTGGCGGATGGATGCCGTAGGGGCGCCCATGTTGCCCTCCTTGAACAACGGCTTGAAGACGGACTCGTCTACCTGGGACGTTACCAGCTCATAGAACTGGTTGAACCAAGCCTTCGGGTCTTCGTACTTCTTCACTGCCCGCTTTCCCATCAGGTCGGCAGGGTTGTCAAACAAGGACATTTGGGTATTCGTATCGGTCTCTCTGAACATGGTAACTCGCTTTCTAATATATATGCAAGTTAATAAAAATCAATGAATTATGCAAAAATATCTTACTTCGTCTGCAACTTTTTTCGCACTTCTGCCATCACCCCTCAGCAGGAGGTCAATGCGTGGTGAGGGGGCGTTGACTTTTTAAAGTGGACTCAATATTCAAGACAATAAAGGCCTGGTACAAAGAGTATTGCCAGCGCCCGGATGATTGGGAGAACATGGACTATCACGACAGGAAGCTTTTCACGGCGACCGTTGGAATGGCGTTTTGCACGGTGATGTTCCCGATACTGGTTGTCATC
>JBGUGW010000350.1:0-6825 GCA_045111695.1 Candidatus Cryptobacteroides sp.
TCGATGCCAACCCGAACGCCAAGGTCTCCGAGGATTATATCCCGGAGCTTGACAAGCATTTCAGCAAGGACCTGGCCATGAAGGAGGCTTCCGAGAAGATCGACATCAAGCTGAACGAGATTCTCGAGAAGACCAGCCGCAAGCAGCAGGAAAAGGAGGAGGTCGAGGATGATGAGCCCGAGATGGAGACCATCATCAAGAGCACCATCCTCACGGGCATAAACCGCCCTGAGCCGGCCCCGAAGCCCGCTCCGAAGCCGGAGCCCGTCCCTGAGCCGGAGCCTGAGCCCGAGCCGGAACCGGAACCCGAACCGGCCCCCGCTCCCGCACCGGAACCGGAGCCTGTCCCCGAGCCGGAACCCAAGCCTTCCGCTCCCGCCGTTGCAGAACCCGTCTCCGAAGAGCAGCCCGAAGAGCCCGCCCCGACCCCTGCGGAGCCCTCGGACGAACCCGAAGGCGAGACTGCCGAGGCCGGTGAGCAGGCCGCGGCCGACGGTGTCGGCCTCAAGGTCCTGGGCAAGATCGATATGTCCCAGTTCGAGAAGAAGAAGAGCGGCAAGAAGCGCGAGCGCATAAGCAAGAGCACCCAGAAGGTCGACGTCGGCAAGGTCGGCTCCGATCCGGAGCTCAAGCGCGGCGGCCAGAAGGACGCGTCCAAGAAGCCCGGCCAGGGCCAGAAGGACGCCGCCAAGTCCGGCAAGGGCCGCAAGCGCGGCGCCGACCGCTTCAAGCCCGAGCTCACCGAAGCCGAGCAGGAGGAGATGCAGAAGCAGATCCAGAAGCAGGTCAAGGAGACTTACGCCCGCATGAACGAGGGCAAGAAGAACAACTTCGGAGCCAAGTACCGCAAGGAGAAGCGCGAGCTCGCCTCACAGCGCGCCCAGGAGGAGATGGAGGCCGAAGCCGCCGAGAAGAAGGTCCTTAAAGTCACCGAGTTCGTGACCGTCAACGACCTCGCCACGCTGATGAACAACACCCCTGTCGTCAAGGTCATCGCAGCCTGCATGAGCCTCGGCCTCATGGTGTCCATCAACCAGCGTCTCGACGCCGAGACCCTCGTCCTTGTGGCCGAGGAGTTCGGTTATAAGGTCGAGTTCGTCACCGCTGGCCTCACCGAGGAGATCGAGAGCAACGACACTCCCGATACCGAGGAGGATCTCATGCCCCGTCCGCCGGTAATCACCGTCATGGGCCATGTCGACCACGGTAAGACTTCCTTGCTCGACTACATCCGCAAGTCCAACGTCATCGCCGGTGAGGCCGGAGGCATCACCCAGCACATCGGTGCATACAGCGTGACCCTCGAGGACGGCCGCCACATCACCTTCCTCGATACCCCTGGACACGAGGCGTTTACCGCCATGCGTGCCCGCGGAGCCCAGATGACCGACCTCGCCATCATCATCGTCGCTGCTGACGACGCCGTCATGCCGCAGACGATCGAGGCCATCAACCACGCCCAGGCCGCCAATGTTCCTATGGTATTCGCCATCAACAAGATAGACAAGCCGGGCGCCATGCCTGACACCATCCGCCGCCAGCTCTCCGAGATGAACATCCTCGTCGAGGACTGGGGTGGCAAGTACCAGTGCCAGGAGATCTCCGCCAAGAAGGGTCTGAATGTGGACAAGCTCCTCGAGAAGGTCCTCCTCGAAACCGACCTCCTCGAGCTCAAGGCCAATCCCAACAAGCTCGCCTCCGGCGCCGTCATCGAGTCTTCGCTCGACAAGGGTCGCGGCTACCTCGCCACCATCCTGGTGCAGAACGGCACCCTGCGTGTGGGCGACGTCATCCTCAGCGGAAGTTTCTACGGCAAGGTCAAGTCCATGTTCAACGAGCGCGGCCAGAAGGTCACCGAGGCCGGCCCGTCCACGCCTGTGTCCGTCCTCGGACTCAACGGCGCCCCTTCTGCAGGTGAGAAGTTCGTGGTGATGAGCGACGAGCGCGAGGCCAAGAGCATCGCGAACAAGCGCGAGCAGCTCATCCGCATCCAGGGCATCAAGACCCAGAAGCACATGACCCTCGAGGAGATCGGCCGCCGCATCGCCATCGGCAACTTCAAGGAGCTCAACGTCATCGTCAAGGGCGATGTGGACGGCTCCGTCGAGGCCCTCTCCGATTCTCTCATCAAACTCTCCACCGAGCAGGTACGCGTCAATGTCATCCACAAGGCCGTGGGTGCCATTTCCGAGTCCGATATCCTGCTGGCCGAGGCGTCCGACGCCGTCATCATCGGCTTCCAGGTACGTCCGACCGTCGAGGCCCGCAAGGTCGCAGACCGCGAGGGCATCGAGATCCGCCTCTATTCCGTCATCTACGACTGTATCAATGAGGTCAAGGACGGTATCGAGGGTATGCTCGAGCCTGAGAAGAAGGAGGAGGTCACCGGCACGGCCGAGGTCAAGCAGACCTTCCGCATCAGCAAGGTCGGCACCATCGCCGGCTGTATCGTGCGCGACGGCAAGATGGTCCAGAAGACCAGCGTCCGCCTCATCCGCGACGGCATCGTCATCTACACCGGCGAGCTCGGATCCCTGCAGATAGGCAAGGACGCCGCCAAGGAAGTGACTGCCGGCCGCGAGTGCGGTATGAGCATCGCCGGCTACAACGACATCAAGGAAGGCGACGTCATCGAGGCCTTCCACATCGTCGAGATCAAGCGTACGCTGTAATAAGTACCGAATAAATGAATGAAGCCGACCCGTAAGGGCCGGCTTCTTTTTTCCATTGCCTCAAGCAAGAAGTGCAAAATAATATTGCTTTTCTGCAAATAAATACTTATTTTCGCAGCAGACATAATAATAACAAGTCATAATTTTACTGATACCAACACAAACCAATTTTTTGTTAGATTCAACCAACCACCATCGGGCACTACGGAAAACGTAAGAATGCCTCTTCGCTAAAATGACCGTTATGAAGAAACTGTTTGGCATTTTGCTGGCTTGCAGCCTCGTCGCAGCGTCCTGCGAAAAGACCCCTGAACCGGAGCCGTCTCCGGCTCCCGCGCTGGTCTCTACCAGCCCGGAGGACGGAGTCTCGGGGATCGACGATTCCTCCCTTTCGGTGGTGTTCAAGTTCGACCAGAACATCAAATGTTCCGCGAGCGCGCAGTCGCGCATCAGCATCGACGGCGGAGCGAAGGTGGACAATGTCGAAGCATATAGTACTGATTTGACGGTGAGCGTGTCCGGATTGAACGAGGGCACTTCCTATGTGCTCAGCATTCCTGAGGGTGTCGTTGAGGGCTATAGGCACGACCAGCCGGGGGCGGCGGCCATCAGCTTCCGCTTCTCTACCTGGATGCCGGACCCCGTCGCACCGGATCCTGCCGATCCGAAGGATTGGGAGAAAGCCGCTTCCGCAGTTCGCAACATGGGCATAGGCTGGAATCTCGGCAACACCCTCGATTCCAACAGCGGCGCGATCGACAACATGTGGATCGAGGCCTTCGGCAATCGTACGGTAACCGAATATGAGACAGCATGGGGACAGCCCGTCGCCACGCGAGCGCTCATACATATGTTCAAGAAAGCCGGCTTCAATGCCATCCGCGTGCCGGTCACCTGGTACCCCCACATGGGGACGGTCACTGTGACCAGGTACCAGGACAGTGAAGGGAATTGGAAGGGCCGTTGGGACGTTTCTACATGGGAAGGATATGACGTGGACCCGGCCTGGATGGCCAGGGTCAAGGAAGTCGTAGGCTATGTCCTCGACGAGGGCATGTACTGCATCCTCAATGTCCACCACGATACCGGTGCGGCTACTACCGGCTGGCTCAGGGCCGACAGGCAGGTCTACGAGTCCGTCCGCGAGCGTTATTGCTCGCTGTGGAACCAGATAGCCACCGAGTTCGCATCCTGCGGGCAGAGGCTCCTGTTCGAGTCCTTCAACGAGATGCTCGATGCCAAGAGTACCTGGAATTCTTCCACGGCGGAGGCGCACGAAGTCATAAACATGTACAATGCCGACTTCGTGGCCACCGTCAGGGCGACCGGCGGGAAGAACGCCTACAGGAACCTCATTCTCAATACCTATGCTGCCAGCTCCACCAAAGAGGCCCTGGTAGCATTCCGTCTCCCTGAGGATACGGTCGAAGGCCATCTCATGGCCGAGGTCCACAGTTACGCTCCGTACAATTTCGCATTCGATACGGCCCATCCCCAGACAGTGTTTGACGATGCTTGCGACAGGGAAGTCAGGAGCATCATCGACGGCCTGAACACCTACCTCGTCAGCAAGGGCATCCCTTGCGTCCTCGGCGAGTTCGGCGCCGACACGGCCAATCGCTCCGAGGCGGAGCTGGCCAAGCAGGCCTCCTGCTATGTCTCGGCCGCCGCGAAATACAACATCCCGTGCTATTACTGGATGGGCCTCAGCAACGGTGACGACCGCAAGGTCCCCCAGTGGACCATGCCCGCCCTGAAGAACGCCCTCATCAAGGCTTACAAGGAGAACAAGAAATAAAACCTGACCTATACCAATGACCGACGTACTTAAAGAGATCACTCCCTTGTCAGACAAGGACTGCTTCTACATCGTGGAGCGTCACAAGACAGAGTTCACCTACCCGGTGCATGAGCACCGGGACTTCGAGCTCAACTTCGTGGAGCACGCCGCGGGTGCGCAGAGGGTGGTCGGCGACAGCCTGGAGGAGATAGGCGAATTCGACCTCGTCCTGATAGGAGGGGAGAACCTCCAGCATGCATGGCAGCAGGGACGCTGCACGTCCAAGGACATCCGCGAGATCACCATCCAGTTCTCTGCCGACCTTTTCCCGGCGTCCCTTCTCTCCAAGACCCAGTTCACTTCCATCCAGCGCATGCTCGACCGCGCTTGCCTGGGACTTTCCTTCCCCATCGAGACCATCAAGGACGTGTATACCACGCTCAACGGGCTCGTGGACATAAAGGAGAAGTTCTACCAGTACATGCAGTTCATGCTGCTGATGTACAAGCTCTCCGTCTCCGAGAATGCCAAGGTGCTGGCCAGCAGTTCCTTTGCGAAGTCGGAGTCGGGCGAAGAGAACGAAAGGGTGAGGATGGTCAAGAGGTACATCTACGACCATTTCAAGGAGGATGTATCGCTGACCGCCATGGCTGACATGGCCGGGATGTCCCCGTGTGCGTTCAGCCGTTTCTTCAAGACGCAGACCGGAAGCACCCTGTCCGACTACGTCATCGACATCAGGCTGGGCAACGCCGCCCACCTGCTGGTGGATACCTCCAAGAGCGTATCCGACATCTGCAACGAATGCGGTTTCAACAACCAGTCCAATTTCAACCGCATCTTCAAGGCCAAGCGCGGGGTGACGCCGCGCGATTTCAGGGCTATGTTCAAGAAAAACATGGCCATAGTGTAGCACAGAACGACCGCATACCATGACATTCGAGGAAAAACTCAGGGTCCTCAGGAAGGACCACGAAGAGCTTCTGAAGAAGCGTAACGCCGCCCTGTACGTCAACGGCGTCTACGAGAGGTATGCCAATCCCGTTCTCACCGCCGCGCATGCGCCGCTGTTCTGGCGCTACGACCTCGACGAAGCGTCCAATCCCTATCTGGAGGAGCGCTTCGGCATACACGCCACTTTCAATTCCGGCGCGATCAAATACGGTGACAAGTACTTGCTTTGCGTCCGCGTCGAAGGCGCGGACCGCAAGTCGTTCTTTGCGATGGCTGAGAGTCCCGACGGCGTGGACAATTTCCGCTTCTGGGACCGTCCCGTCACCATGCCCGAATGGGGAGAGCCGGCCACGAACGTCTATGACATGAGGCTGACCGCCCATGAGGACGGATGGATCTACGGCGTCTTCTGCGTGGAGCGCAAGGACCCTGCGGCGGCTCCGGGCGACCTGTCGTCGGCCGTCGCCGCGGCCGGCATAGCCCGCACCCGTGACTTCGTCACCTGGGAGCGGCTGCCGGACCTCGTGAGCGCCTCGCAGCAGCGCAACGTCGTCCTCCATCCGGAATTCGTCGACGGCAAGTACGCATTCTACACCCGTCCACAGGACGGATTCATCGATGCCGGCAACGGCGGCGGCATCGGCTGGGCCCTGGTGGACGACATCACACGCGCCGAGGTCAGGGATGAGAAGATCATCAACCTCAGGCATTACCATACAGTAAAGGAAGTCAAGAACGGCGAAGGCCCCGCCCCCATCCGCACGGACAGGGGCTGGCTGCATCTCGCGCACGGCGTGCGCAGGTGCGCGAGCGGGCTGCGCTACGTACTTTACTTATATATGACCGCGCTCGATGACCCGTCCCGCGTCATCGCCGAGCCCGCCGGGTTCTTCATGGCCCCGGAAGGGGAGGAGTATGTCGGGGACGTGATGAACGTCCTGTTCTCCAACGGCTGGATCGCCGACTCCGACGGTACGGTCTACATCTACTACGCCTCCAGCGACACCCGGATGCACGTGGCGACGTCATCCGTGGACAGGCTGGTGGACTACTGCATGGGCACCGCCCCCGATGGTTTCACGACGGGTGACAGCGTCCGAAGACTTAATGAGCTTATAAACAAAAACTTAAACCTATAGCTGCATGGGCACCATCAAGACCTCTCTCAGTGAGAAGATAGGATATGGCTTCGGCGACATGTCTTCCTCGATGTTTTGGAAGATATTCTCCTACTACCTGCCATTCTTCTACTCCAACATCTTCGGCCTGCGGCTCGATCAGGTCGGAGTCCTGCTTGTCGTGACCAGGATATGGGACGCGGTCTCCGACCCTATGATGGGCATCATCGCGGACCGCACCCGCACCAGATGGGGCAAGTACCGTCCATACCTCCTGTACATGGCCCTGCCGTTCGCGCTG
>JBGUGW010000351.1:0-10935 GCA_045111695.1 Candidatus Cryptobacteroides sp.
CGGGATCCACATCCTCTATCATCCGCCTCATCGCCTCCATGCGCCTGCGCCAAAAGTACTCCCCCGACTCGTCGCGGTCGCGGGTCCATTCGCGGACATTGAAAGAAAGGACCCGCAGGGTCCGGCCGGCCGGAGCGTCAGCGACCGCGTCGCGGACTCCCCCGCCGGTGCCGGACATGTCCCCGGTACCGGCCATGGCCGCGCCGCCGAGCCCGGCCAAGCTGGCGCCCAGCGCTGCAGTCCGGACCGGAGAAGAGCTCTCAGCCCGGCCGCACGACACGCACAGCACCGCGCATAGTATCAGCACAACATCCTTCATCACTGGATATTAGTCCCTGTTGAAGATATCCCTTGTATAGACCTTGTCCTTCACATCGTCAAGCACGCTGTCATAGCGGTTGGCGATAATGGCGTCGCAACCGGCCTTGAAGGCATCCAGGTCATTGACCACCCGCGAACCGAAGAAAGTGGTGCCGTCCGGAAGCGAAGGTTCGTATACTATAACCTTGGCCCCCTTGGCCTTGATGCGTTTCATGATGCCCTGGATGGAACTCTGGCGGAAGTTGTCCGAGCCGGACTTCATCGTGAGGCGGTAGACGCCGACGGTGACCTCGTGCTCGCGGGCGGAGTCGTAGGCACTGGATGCGGTATAATAACCTGCCTTGTCAAGCACGCGGTCGGCAATGTAGTCCTTGCGCGTACGGTTGCTCTCTACAATGGCCTTGATAAGGTTCTCCGGCACGTCGTTGAAATTGGCGAGAAGCTGCTTGGTATCCTTCGGGAGGCAGTACCCGCCATATCCGAACGAAGGGTTGTTGTAGTGCCCGCCGATGCGCGGATCACCACAGACACCGCTGATAATGGACTGTGTATCAAGACCTTTTATCTCCGCATAGGTATCCAGCTCATTGAAGAATGAGACGCGGAGGGCGAGGTATGTATTGGCGAAAAGCTTCACCGCCTCGGCTTCGGTCGACCCCATGAAGAGTACGGGAACATCCTCCTTTAGCGAAGCCTCGTGAATGAGCCCGGCAAAGTCATGCGCGGCCCCCTCGAGGGAAGGATCGTCGTAACCGACGATGATGCGGGAAGGATAGAGGTTGTCGTAAAGGGCCTTGGATTCGCGGAGGAACTCCGGGGCGAAGATGATCTTCGGGGTTACGACCCTCATCGTGCCGTCGGAGAGGCGCTCGCGATATGAGAAGCGCTCGCGCGCGCTGCTCGTATAGCCGACGGGCACCGTGGACTTGATGACCATCACGGCATCGGGATTGACCTCCAGGACCATCTCGATGACCTCTTCGACGTGGGAAGTGTCAAAGAAGTTCTTCTTGGGATCGTAATTGGTCGGGGTGGCGATCACGACGAAATCAGCGTCACGGTATGCTGCGTGGCCGTCGAGCGTGGCCGTCAGGTCCAGCGAGACGGGCTTGCCGGCGGCATCGGTACCTGAAAGGTAACCCTCTATGTATTCGTCCTGGATAGGGCTAATGCGACGGTTGAGAAGCTCAACTTTGTCGGGGACGACATCCACGGCCATCACGTGATGGCGCTGCGAAAGAAGCGTGGCGATGCTGAGTCCCACATAACCTGTTCCTGCTACTGCTATATTCATGTCACAGATGGATTTGATCTCAGCAAATATACGCATCATATACGGCAAAAAAAAGAGCGGCAGAATGTATTTCTGCCGCTCTGTGCTCCCTTAGGGGCTCGAACCCTAGACACCCTGATTAAGAGTCAGGTGCTCTACCAACTGAGCTAAGGAAGCTTGTATATCTGGTGTAAGAACTATCTATTACTCTTGTGACCCGTTCGGGGCTCGAACCCGAGACCCCAACATTAAAAGTGTTGTGCTCTACCAACTGAGCTAACGAGTCCTCCGTTTTGGGATTGCAAAGGTACTCCTTTCCTTTGAGAACTCCAAACTTTTTTGAGTTTTTTTATTATTTCAGTTTCAGGCAGAGCATAGTGAGATCGTCACTCTGCTCGGCGCCGCCCACATGGGCGGCAACAGCGCGGCGCATGCGATCCAGGATCGCTTCCGCGCTGGCCGACGAAGCATCGGCGAGCGTAGCGAGGAGACGGTCGCTGCCGAACTCCACATGACCGGCATTCTCGGCCTCGTTCAAACCGTCCGTATACAGGAAAAGCGTGCAGCCACGGAAGTCGGCGATCTCCTGGCCCTGGAACTTCCAGCCGGGGCAGACTCCTATCGGCACGTTGGGCACGCAATCAAGGAAGCGGGGCGCACCGCCGTCCGCGGGGAAAATGACCGGCGGATTGTGGCCGCAGCTGCAATAGTCAAGGTGACCTGTCTTGAGATCCAGTATGCCGATGAAGGCCGTAACGAACATCATCGTCTCGTTCTCCTCGGAGACGGTGTCGTTATGGTTGATGGCGACCTCGGCCGGGGACAGGGCCTGCCTGCCCAGGATGCGGAACATATTCCTGGTCATGGCCATGACGATGCTGGCGGGAACTCCCTTTCCGCTCACGTCACCGATGCAGAAGAAAAGCTTGTCGTCGAGGAGGAAATAGTCGTACAGATCGCCTCCGACTTCCCTGGCCGGGGTCATGGAGGCATACAGGTCCAGCTCCTTCTTCTCAGGGAAAGGCGGGAAGACGTTCGGGAGCATCGCCATCTGGATGGCGTGCGCGATGCGGAGCTCGCCTTCGATGCGTTCCTTCTTCGCGGTGGTCTCCTTCAACTCGTCGATGTACGAGACCAGGGAATCCTGCATGTGGGCGAAGGAGCGCGAGAGCGTCCCGATCTCGTCAGCCCTGTCCTCCTGGGGAAGGCTGTGGTCGAAATCGCCTTCGGCTATATTGCCGGCCTCAGCGGCAAGGTCCTTGAGGGGGGCCAAAGTATTGCGTACCGCCTTGGAAGTCAGGAAGAACATCAGCAGCAAGCCCAGGAGCATGAGCAGGACGGCAATGACACGAAGCCTGTCAAACCTGCCGAAGATGTCTTTCTCCGGGCAGACGATGGCAAGGCTCCATCCGGTATTCTTCAGCGGCTTGTAGAAAGCATAGCTGTCGACTCCGTCGACAATTATCTCCTGGACCCCTTCCTTCTGGTCCTGCATGTCGTGTCCCACCTTCTCCAAGGAAGGATCGGTCCCCTGCAGGTTGTGGGTGAAGATCGTCTGGTAGAAGAGCTTTTCAGGATCATGATGTATCAGGAACGTTCCTCCCCGGCTGAGGAGTATGCAGGAAGAGTGCGGATAGGGCTTGATGGAGGAGAGCTGCTCGGAGAGCCATTTGGGAGACAGGTCCAGGGCGACCACGCCGATGAAATCGCCATTGGCGTCGGTAAGGGGCTTGCAGTACGATATCAGCATGTCCGTTTCCATGGAATAGTCGTCATCGTACTCCCAGTCGCAGTATGGTTCCGTCCAGCAAGGCTGGTTCAGCAGCTTGGGCATCAGGTACCAGTCAAGATAGAAATACTGGTATGAATCACCTCCTTCCTGCACGGTCTCGACCACCCCGTCGGTAATGCCGGAATAGGCGGAGAAGTACTCCTGTCCTTCAAAGAAGTAGGGTTCGAAAGCGATGGAACACCCGATCAGGTCATGGTTGCCCTGAAGGGCGTTACGCGTATACTCGAAAAGGGTGTCGGGAGAATCCAGGTGACGGTAGACCAGCCACTCGACATTGTCGGCTGACTGCTCCACGTCATCGAGGATGCGCGTGAGGCGCAACTCGCAGTTCTCCAGCACCTGTGTGGCACGCTGCATGGCCTCGTCCCACACCGAGCGCCTGGCGATATACGACACATAAGACTGCGCTATCAGGAAAACGATAGCGGCAGTCAGAACCACCCAGAAACTCAACCTGGCAGGCAATGAAGACCGGAATGTGTCCAAAAGCTTCCTCATCGCAGCAGACTTTCAAAAGTAACCCTATGCTTGATGATGCCAGCCTCGAGCATCATGTCCCCCGCCTGCTTCACCATGTCGGGACGGAGCCGGAACGCCCTTTCTCCCGAGTCCGGGTCCAGCTGAAGCCTAAGGACCTCGTCAAGCATCAGACGCTGAAGGACCTCGTTCGTAGGGATGCGGAATTCCCTGACATACTTCATGACTATCTCCATGGTCTCGTCGGGATGCTCCGCAGCCCACTCCCAGCCGCGCCGGCTGGCCTGCACGAAGCGCTCCGCATCGTCACGGTTCTTCCGGTATTCGGCCATGGTCATGTACACGCCGTCCTCCTGGATGTTGTATCCGTGCTCGGAGAAGCGGAATATGCCCTTGTCCGGACTGACAAGCCCTGTCTGCAGGAGCTGATAGTACTCGTTGTAGCTCGTGGCGAGGGTAGCGTCCACGGCCCCGGACACAAAGAGGTTTATGCTTGACGATGCAGTAATCCACTGGTAATCAAGGCTCTCACGGGCGGCTACGCACTTTGCGAGCTGTCCGAATCCGGCGCGCCAGATTATGACCTTGGCGTTGTGCAGGCTTAGGGGATCCGCCCCATACCTGGAGACGATAACCAGGCTGCTGTTCATGGAAGTCTGGAGGAGGTTCACCATAGGAATGCCCTTGTCCACAAGCTCCATGGCCTCGGACAGGAACATGGAGTACGCCTGACAATCCCCCGTACGCACGCGATCCTCCAGGGACTGCGTCGAGAAAGGATGCCTTATCTCAACGTCAAGCCCTTCCTCCTCGTAGAAACCCATGTCCTTCGCGACATAGTATCCGGCGAACTGCGCCTGCGCCATCCACTGGGGAGCGAAGACGAATTTGGCCTGGCCGCCTGCAGGGATGGCGGCGGCCAGGGCAAATATGGTCAGCAGGCGCCTGAGTCTCATAGGGAAATCGCTACAAGGACAGCTGTCTTGAAATGCTTCATATCGTCCTAAAAGTGAAAGAACAAGCCCGCAGAAACGGAGTTGTCCACTGCGAGCGTGAACACGGACGATGAATTGTACGACAGCTGGCCCATGTGGGCCACGAAGGACAGGCGTCCGTTCACCGGAATGGCGATACCGGGGTATGCACCGATCTCCCATGATCCGTCACCATTCTTGGGCTTGGTGAGGGTCACTGCGCCGTCCACGAAGAAACGGACGATACCGAGTTCCGCGAAAGTGTACCTGAGATACGGCTTGAAGGAAACCGTACCGGTGCTGTAGCTGTCGACGCTGCGGGAAGAGAATACGAATGCGCTTCCGACCGCGAAACTGTCACTGAGGTTGTAGCCGAGTTCGGGTGTGAAGGAGAACGTAGTGAGGTCATTTTCAGCATTGCTGGAGAACCTCAGGCCTCCTCCTACATAGAACTGCGCATTGGCTGACAGTGCGATGCACAGGGTGATAAGGGTGATGATCAGTTTCTTCATAATCTTATGGTTTCAAGCTATCTGACACCGCCGCCGAAGCCGCCGCCGGAGAATCCGCCGCCACCGCCGAAGGAAGTGCCTCCTCCAAAACCTCCGAAGCCGCCGCGAGGGCCGCTGAAGGTGGAAGCCTGAGGCGCAAAGCGGGCATTGGTGAGTGAACGGCCAAGGCTGTTGGTCATCCTCATGAGGTCGTTGAACATCGTGTAGTCATAGACCATCACCTGCTCGAAGACCCTCGGATCGATGTCCTTGAGCTCCTTAGCGACCTTGTCGGCAATGCCGTACAGCGAAGCGTAGACGAGGTAGTCCTTCCAGAGGCCGACCTCCACGGACTCGCGTTCGGAGCTGAGGGTGAAGTCGTTGAGGAAGTTCTTGAAGCCCATCACGTGCTGGGCTTCTATCTTGCCCTTGTCGGAGAATTTCTTGCCGGAGACGACATTGTCGCTGCGGAGGCCGCGCTTCGCATCGAGGTTGATGCCGTTCGCCCAGAGGCGGATGGTGTCCTGGTTGCGCGTGCGCTGCGACCAGCGCGAGAACTCCTTGTCCTGTAGGACGAGGTCGTCGCCGCTGGCCTGCTTCATCATGTCGTAAAGCCCTTTCTCGTTGGTATCAAGGAGGCTGGTGTCGAGAGCCTCGTTGAAGCGGATCTCGACCTTGTCCTTCTCGTCCTTGGAGACGAGAAGGTAGCCCTTCTCTATCATGCGGAGTATCATGGCCGAGGCGATGCCGTTGCTCTGGCGCTTGGTCTCCAGCAGGTCAAGGACATAGTCCGTCTTGTAGATATCGCCCTGGAAAGGCAGGTCGCGGTACCACATGACCTTGTCGGCGGGACCGCCGAGGATCTTGCGTTTCTGCCGTCGCGACAGTTTGTCGCCGTTCAGCATCCGTAGGAACGGAAGCAGGAACAACGCGAAAATAACTATGACAGAGAGGAAGGCCATGAAGAGGTCGGCCAGCTTCTGCTGCCAGGTCTTCTTAGGCGCATCCCCATAATAATCAGAGCCTTCCATTGCGCGGTCGAGGACCTCCTGGAAGTCTTTCTTCTGGACGCTCTCTGGCTCGAACACGCCTTTGTCGAAGCGCATCAGCGCGATGAGGGAACTCTCATACCTGAACTTGTCTGTGGACTCGTACACGGCCTTACCGTCCTCGAAAGAGGCGTTGCCGTGGAAACCGAAGCCCCAAATGCGCACCCAGGAGGTGTCTATCTGCTCGTTCTGCGCCTCGATGGTCACTTTAACATGTTGCGGAGGCGCGGAGATCTCCTCGTTGATGAGCTGTAGGTGGAGCATGTCGTAGTCGTTCAGTGACTTAACGACGTTGGACATCCTGTAGCGGATGCTGTATGTGTGCGTGCCGTAGCTGCCGAGGCCCCAGCAGAGCTCCAATCCGCCGGGAATGCGGTTGAAGCCGCAGCGTCCCGCCTTGCGGGCCAGGCTGCGGTCCACGTCCCAGCGGTTCTCGAATACATACATCGCCCCCGTCTCGTCCGAGACCGAGAAATCCGATATCTCAATGTCACCGAGATTGGTGCGCGGGACATAGACCTCGGTCCCTTCCTGGGCCGAGATGTTCCATATCTCGCTGACGATGGCGCTGCCGTCGCGGTAGAGCCGGACATTGACGTTGATGTCGTGAATGTCCCAATCAACTGCGAAAGCAGCACCGGCAAAAGCCAATGCTGCTATGACAGAGCAAACGATGCGTCTCATCAGATCTTCATCGAAGGCATGTCCGACTTGCCGACGGCCTCGTCGAGATAGTCGCGGGTCTTGAAACCGAGAAGTCCGGCGACCAGCGAGGTCGGGAACTGGCGGATCTCCTTGTTGAACTTGGTGACCGTGTCGTTGAAGGTCATGCGGCTGAGACGGACCTGGTTCTCGTAGAGGTTGACGCTGTCCATCGCCTTGGCATAGTTCTCATTGGCCTTGAGTTCGGGATACTGCTCGGCCACGAGGTTGATGTTGCGGACGAGGCCGGTGAGGACCTGCTCCTGGGCCTGGGCCTCTGCGACGGTGCTTTCTCCGGTGATGTTCTTGCGCTGTGCGATGACATCGCGCAGGGTGTTGTACTCGTGCTCGTTGTAAGACTTGACGAGCTCGACGAGGGCGGTGAGGGCATCCCAGCGGCTGGCCTGCTGGACACCGATCTGACTGAGTGCGTTCTTGCAGAGCTCGTCCTTCTCGACGAGTTTGCGCTGGACGCTGATGACCCAAAGCACCACAAGGGCGACAAGGACGATAAGGATCAATAAGGCTTTCATGTTATCGTAGATTTATGTGTTATTATTCAGGATGTTACTTGGGCTGGACGGGCTGCTGGGGAGCGGCGGGCTTCTGGGCCGGGGCGATGCCGGCGAGGCGGTCGAACTCCGACTCGGTGATCATCTGGCAGGTGCCGTCGAACTTGGCGTCGAGCTCGACCTGCAGGCGCTTGATGTGGAGGTCGCCCTTGACCTTAGAGGAGCTCTTGAGGGAAAGGGTGTCCTTGACATAGAAGTTGCCTTCCATAGTACCCCAGAAATCGACGTTGGAACAGATGATGTCGCCCTTGATGAGGGCCTTCTCACCTACCACCACGCGACCTTTGGACTGGATCTTGCCTTCGAAAGTGCCGTCGATGCGGATGTCATTGGAGGATGAGATCTCGCCTTTGACGACGGTGCCGTTGGAGATCCTGCTTACTTCGTTTACATTAACTGTAGGTTCCATTGTTTTAGCCATATCTTTTTATTGTTTGTTCGGTTATACCAGGCCCTTGCCGTGGCAGTTCTTGTACTTGAGTCCGCTGCCGCAGGGGCACGGGTCGTTACGGCCGACCCGCTTGTCCACCTTGACGGGGGTGTTGGCCTTCTGCTCGCCGTTGGTGGAGAGATTGTCGTGCTGCGTGCGCATCTGGCTCATGTCAGTGCGGCGAGGGGCCTGCGCCTGGCGGGGCGCAGAGACGTCGTCGCGCAGCGGGATGAACGCGCGCAGCAGGAAGGACAGGACGTCCTGGTTCAGCTCTTCGAGCATGGCTGCGAAGAGGTTGTAGGCTTCGAGCTTGTAGACCACGAGCGGGTCCTTCTGCTCGTAAGTGGCGTTCTGGACGCTCTGCTTGAGATCGTCCATCTCGCGGAGATGCTCTTTCCAGTGCTCGTCGATCTGGTAGAGGATGATGGTCTGGCTGAGGCGCTTGGCCACTTCGCGGGACTCGGTCTCATAGGCCTTCTTGAGATCGACCGAGAGGTTGAGCATCTTGCGGCCGTCGCTGATGGGCAGGGCGATGTTCTGGTACATGGAACCCTGCTTCTCGTAGACCTGCTTGATGATTGGCGCGACCTTGGCCACGAGGGTGTCCATGCGGCGGTTGTAGACCTCGTACATGTGTTCGCAGAGCTTGTCCGCGATCTCCTGCTCCTTGGCCTTGTCGTAGAACTCGGCGTCGAATCCGAGGTCTATCGAGAGCTTGGCCATCACGGTCTGTTCGAAGTCCTCGTAAGGCATGCCCTTGGCGGACTCGGCGATGATGGCGGCGGTATCGGTCATCATGTTCATGACGTCGATCTCGATACGCTCGCCGGAGATGGCGTTGCGGCGGCGGGAGTAGATGGCTTCGCGCTGATAGTTCATCACGTCGTCGTACTCGAGCAGGCGCTTGCGGATGCCGAAGTTGTTCTCCTCGACCTTCTTCTGGGCCTTCTCGATGGCATTGGAGAGCATCGGGGCCTCGAGGGCCTCTTCCTCCTGCATGCCGAGACGGTCGACGACGCCGGCGATCTTCTCCGAGCCGAAGAGGCGCATGAGCTTGTCCTCGAGGGAAATGTAGAAGGTGGAGCTTCCGGGGTCGCCCTGGCGGCCGGAACGGCCGCGCAGCTGGCGGTCGACGCGACGGGAGTCGTGGCGCTCGGTGCCGATGATGGCGAGACCGCCCGCCTTCTTGACCTCGGGAGAAAGCTTGATATCGGTTCCACGGCCAGCCATGTTGGTGGCGATGGTGACGGCCGAGGTCTGGCCCGCCTGGGCGACGATCTCGGCCTCGCGGGCATGCTCCTTGGCGTTGAGCACGTTGTGCTTGATGCCGCGCAGGCGGAGCATGCGGCTGAGGAGCTCGGAAGTCTCCACGTCAGTGGTACCGACGAGCACCGGCCTGCCCTGCTTGGAGAGCTCGACGACGCGGTTGATGACCGCGGCGTACTTGGCTTTCTTGGTCTTGTAGATGAGGTCCTCCTGGTCGTCGCGGATGACAGGACGGTTGGTCGGGATGACGACAACGTCAAGCTTGTAGATGCTCCAGAACTCGCCCGCCTCGGTCTCTGCGGTACCGGTCATGCCGGCGAGCTTGTGGTACATCCTGAAGTAGTTCTGCAGCGTGATGGTGGCGAAGGTCTGGGTAGCCGCCTCGACCTTGACGTTCTCCTTGGCCTCGACGGCCTGGTGGAGACCGTCGCTCCAGCGGCGTCCCTCCATGATACGTCCGGTACTCTCGTCGACGATCTTGACCTTGTTGTCTTCGGAGATGATGTAGTCGATGTCCTTGGTGAACATCGCATATGCCTTGAGGAGCTGCTCCACGACGTGGACGCGCTCGCTCTTGAGGGAGAACTCCTCCATCAGGGCGTCCTTCTTCTCCTGCTTCTCCATGGCGGAGATGTTCTCGGCCATGATCTCGGCGGTGCGGGCGCCGACGTCCGGAAGGACGAAGAAGTTGTCGTCATTGACGGAACGGGCCAGCATGGCGTCGCCCTTGTCGGTCTTGATGACGGAGTTCTGCTTCTCGTTGATGACGAAGTAGAGGTCGTCCGTGACGACGGGCATCTCCTTCTCATTGTCCTGCATGTAGTAGTTCTCGACCTTCTGGAGGAGGGCCTTGATGCCGGGCTCGCTGAGGTACTTGATGAGGGGCTGATACTTCGGGAGACCCTTGTGGGCACGGAGGAGGAGCTTGCCTCCCTCGGCCTCGTCGCCTGCGGCGATGAGCTTCTTGGCCTCGTTGAGGCACTGGTTCACGAGGGCGCGCTGGCTGGTGTAGAGGCGCTCCACATAGGGTTTGAACTCCATGTACTGCGCGTCGTCCTCGGCCTGCGCCACCGGACCGGAGATGATAAGCGGGGTACGGGCGTCGTCTATGAGCACGGAGTCGACCTCATCGACGATCGCGTAATGATGCTTGCGCTGAACGAGGTCCTGGGCGCGGGTGGCCATGTTGTCGCGGAGGTAGTCGAAACCGAACTCGTTGTTGGTACCGAAGGTGATATCGCAGTCATATGCGCGCTTGCGCTGGTCGCTGTTGGGCTGATGCTTGTCAATGCAGTCCACGGACAGGCCGTGGAACATATAGAGCGGTCCCATCCACTCGGAGTCACGCTTGGACAGGTAGTCGTTGACGGTCACGACATGGACTCCCTTGCCGGCGAGGGCGTTGAGGAAGACCGGGAGCGTAGCGACGAGGGTCTTGCCCTCGCCGGTGGCCATTTCGGCGATCTTGCCCTGGTGAAGGATGGTACCTCCGATGAGCTGCACGTCGTAGTGGACCATGTCCCAGGTGATCTCGTTGCCGCCGGCGACCCAATGGTTCTGGTAGACGGCGGTGTCGCCCTCGATATGT
>JBGUGW010000352.1:0-5671 GCA_045111695.1 Candidatus Cryptobacteroides sp.
CAGTGTCGATGTTGAGTTTGTCTGACACGAATCCGAGCAAGGCGCGATGAAGTTCCTCGTAGAAAGCGGTGTAAAGGTTGTTCTTGAGGTAGCCCTCGGCCACCGAGAGGCGCTTCTGCGCCATCTTGGTGGCGGCGCGGCCGCGTGTGCCGACTACGTCGGCCCGGCGCGCCGCCCGCCGCTTCAGCAGCAGGTATGCCGCCGCGGCAGCGGCCAGCAGCAGCGCCAGCAGCGCCCAGAATCCTCCGGAGAACACGAAGAAACTCCCCTGACGCGACAGTGACGGCCGCTTGGTAGCAATGAAGCGTATGTCAGAGCCAAGGCTCTTGACATCCCTGCGTACGGTGCCCTGGACCATCTGGCCCGCCTGCGGTGCGTCAGCGTCGTTGCCTCGGGCAACTTTCACCGTAATGGGATCGGTACGCAGCGTCGCGTATCGTCCGGCATCGATATCATAGTACCCATATTCTATCGGTCCCAGCGTGAAAGTGCCATGGCTGCGAGGGATGAAAGGGTATTCGAAAGTCTTGGAGCCGGTCGTACGGCCCGTGGAACTGTCGGTATTTTCTGTGACCTTGACGTCATACACCTCGAAATCCGGAGGGAAATCGATCTTCGGAGCCTCCAGGAGCGAGACATTTCCCTTTCCGGAAATCGTGACCATAAGGGACGCGGCATCGTGGGTGCGGAGCGAATCCTTGCTCAGGGCGGTCTTGATGGTAAAAGAACCGACACCGCCTCCGAAAGAGGCCGGAGCACCCGACGGAAGCTTAGACACATGGACCTTGTAGGATTCGGAAGTCACGCGCTTGCGTATGGTACGGTAATCTTCCTGGAAGAAACTGTCGAAAATGCTGTTGGAGCCGCTGGACGGGGCCCTGACATTGACCAGGCACACCAGCTCTGCGGGATCAATTGTGATGTCACCGGCCTGCTGCGGTATCAGCACATAGCTGCGCAGCACGGCGGTGTTGTAGATCATGTTGTTATAGCTCTCGCGCTTAAAGTCGATGGTGGTAGGCGCAAGGACCTCCTGACTCCAGAAACCGTTGAAAGTCGGGAACTTGGCATCCTCGAAACCGGCGATGTTCACGCGCTGGTAAAGCTTCAGCGTAGCCGTGATGGGCTCACCCACGACGACATTGGTGCGGCTGAGGGAAAGCCTGAGGAAAAGGTCGTCGCGCGCAATGTCACCTGTAGAGGAAGCCCTGGACGAGGACTGGCCTGCAGAGGAGCCGGAAGAGCCCTGCGACTGGGAAGAGCCGCCGGAGGAACCCTGGGAAGCACCGTCGGACACGACCTCGACCGTTGTACGGGCCGAGGCTATCTGGTCTCCCTTGACCGTAGCCGTAGCAGAGGGTATCACGAGGTTGCCTGTCCTGCGCGGAATCAACACATAAGTATATGTATGCTGCACGGAACGCGTCCTCTTGCCGTTGACGACGGTAATGCTGGTGGAAGTGCCTTTCTGGGGACCCCAGACGAGCTGGAAATCATCGCCCTCGGACCAGTTGAAGTCCGACGGTGCATTCTCGCCTTCGATTATGAAGGAGATGTTGAACTGCTCGTCCGCGGCCACCACGTTCGGTACCTGGACCTTGATGGAGTTCTGCGCAAAGGCGGCCATGGAGGCCGTCAACAACGCAAGTATGATGGCAAATCTCTTCATAGTTTACCAATTCTTCTCTTTCTGGCGGGACTTTAGCGCCGCCGCCTTTTCCTTGTTCACCTTGTCCTGAGTCTCCCTCTCCTTGGCCTGGATGGCCTGCAGCATCTGCTGGGCCTGCTGGGGGGAGATCTTTATCTCCCGGGGCTGCTCGGAACCGGACTGGCCCTGGTCACCCTGGTCCTGATTGTCCTGATTCTGGTTGTCCTGGTTCTGATCCTGATTCTGGTCTTGATTCTGATCCTGATCCTGGTTTTGGTCCTGATCCTGGTTGTTCTGGCCGCCACCGCCGCCACCGCCATTCTGCTGGTTCTGAAGCATCAGCTTGGCGTAGATATAGTTTTCCTTGGCATCCAGGTCGTCCGGCCTTCTCAACAACGCTTGTTTGAAGGCCTCGACCGCAGCGGCGTAATCCTTCTGCTGAAGGGCGATATCGCCGGAGTTGTAGAACACGTCGGAAGCCGAGTCCACCGACTTGCGAACCTGCCTGGAGACAGCGTCAGGCATGGCGGCAATACCGGCAGCGCCGCGAGCCGCCGCTTCCATGGCCTTGCCGGCATCCTCGAACCCCTCCTGCCTGTAAAGGTCGTTGGAGAGGTTGTACGATCCGGCCATCGACGTCGAATCCTTGACAACGGCCTTGCGGTAGTCTATCTCGGCGGCCTTGTAGTCCCCCTTGCGGAACTTGCGGTTGCCGGCGCGCACGTCGTGGCGGTCCGCCTGGCCGAAGGCGGAGGCGGACAGCAGCAGGAGCGCCGCGCAAAATATGATGGACTTTACTTTCATCTCATTCTAAAACAGTTTCTTACGCATGCGCCTCTCCCCTATCAGCATCTCTATCACGAACAACGCCAGCGCTGCGGCAAAGAAATACATGTATTGCTCGTCATATTCCTCGAAAACGACGGAATTGAACTTCTCGGCTTCCATCTTGCGGATATCGTCGATGATGGGATTGAGGCCGAATTCCTCGTTGCCGGCATGGACGTATGCGCCGTTGCCGGCCTCGGCCATCTGCTGCAGGGTCCCCTCGTCCAGGCGGCTGACGACGATATTGCCCTCACGGTCCTTCATGAGCTGCCCGTCCTTGGGAATGGGCTGCCCGCGGAGCGAGCCGACACCTATCGTATAGACCTTGATGCCCATCTCCGCCACCTGTCGGGCGGCGTCGACGGGATCGTCCTCATGGTTCTCACCGTCGGTGATGACTATGATGGCACGGCTCTTCTCGCTCTGATCGCTGAAACTGCGCGCCGCGGTCAGGACCGCGTCGCCGATGGCCGTGCCCTGGATGGGCACCGAACCGGTATCTATCGAGTTCAGGAACATCTTTGCCGACACATAGTCGGTAGTGATGGGCAGCTGGACGAACGACGATCCGGCGAAGACGATGAGGCCGATACGGTCTTCCTGCAGGCGGTCGACGATGCGGGAGATCGCCAACTTGGCCCGCTCCAGGCGGTTGGGGGAATAATCCTCCGCCAGCATGGAGTTGGAAACGTCCAGGCAAATCATGATCTCGGCGCCCTTGGCCTCGTGCTCGCTGAGCTTGGCGCCTATCTGCGGACGCGCAAGGCCGATGACGAACAGGAAGAAAGCCAGGCTGTACAGCACAGTGCGCAGCCAGCCCTTCGCCCCGGACCATGAAGGCATCAGCTCCTCGACGAGCGCCGAGTCACCGAAGCGCTCGATGCGCTTGCGGCGCATGCGCATCTTGACCGCGTGCGCGATGAGTATCACCGGCACGAGCAGCAGGAGCAGAAGGTACTTGTATTGGGCGAAAAGGATCATGGCAAACGTCTGATGAACAGTCGGATAAGGAGTTCAAGGAGCAGGAATGCGAGCGCAAGCAGCGCGTACCGCGTGAAGAGTTCCTTGTAAATGGGGAAGCTGTCTATGGTGGTGCGGGCCTTCTCCATCCGGTTGATTTCGGAATAGATCTCGGCGAGCTTGGTATTGTCGGTAGCACGGAAATAACGGCCTCCGGTAGTCTCCGCGATGGTTTTCAGCAAGTCCTCGTCGATCTCGACGTTGACGCGCTGGATGTCGACTCCCCACGGGGTCATGACCGGATACGGGGCGGTGCCGTTGGCTCCCACACCTATCGTATATACGCGCACGCCATAGGTATTGGCTATCTCGGCGGCGGTCAGCGGAGCTATCTCGCCGCTGTTGTTGACACCGTCGGTCAGGAGGATGATGACGCGGCTCTTGGCATCGGATTCGGCCATGCGGGCCACAGCCGTGGCCAGGCCGTTGCCGATGGCGGTGCCGTCCTCGATCAAGTCGGTCTGGACCTCCTTCATCAGGTTGATGAGCGTGGCGCGGTCAGTGGTGAGGGGGCACTGGGTGTAGCTCTCGCCGGCGAAGACCACTATGCCGATTCGGTCGGTAGGACGCTGGGCTATGAACTCGATGGCGATGTCCTTGGCCGCGCTGATACGGTCGGGGTTGAAGTCCCTGGCCAGCATACTGGTCGAAACGTCCATCGCCAGGACTATGTCAATACCCTCGGTATCAATCTTTTCCATCTGCGAGGAAGAGCGGGGACGCGCGATGGCGACTATGATGAGCGACAGGGCCGCGATCCGCAGGGCGAAGGGCAGGTGCCGCAGCACTGAAAGGGCGCTGCGGCCCTCGAGTTTCCACGGCTGTGCCGTGGATACCCTCATGTGCGGATTGCGTCCGGAGAGTTCCCGATACAGGTACAGTGCGACCAGGAGGACCGGGATGGCGAGGAGCCAGAGCAGATATGGATACTCGAAAAACATCACTCGGCCTCCTTTTCATTCCCGGCCTGAGGGGTTTCCTCCTCAAGGACGGACTGGTAAGTTGAAGTCACAAAGCGGACGGACAGGGGCAGCGCCGCGGCATTTTCGGAATCATCCGCGACATGCTTTGCGAACTTGACGAAATCCGCCAGTTCAAAGAGTTCCTTGGTACTGCCATAGAGCTCTTCAGTAAGTCTTCCATCGCCTTTCAAGGCATCGAATATCTCGGCGGTGGTCATCTCCTTGGCGTCAATACCGAACGTATCGGCGATATAGGCGCGCAGGGTGTCGGTGATGCCGGAATAGAATGCCTTCTGCTTGTCCGGGGCCCAGTACTTGTCGCCGCGGAAGGCGTCAAGACGCCTCAGGGCGACGATGTAGGCGGGATCGCGGTGCGCCTCGGCGTCCTGACCGCGCCTGCGGCGCATCATGACGAGGGCGCCGGCGAGGATCGCCAGCACTGCGACCAGATCGAACCCGAGCAGCCATGGCAACACCTCCGCAAAGGTAAGCGAATAGCGCATCTGTCCCTTGATGTCATGCGGGACGAACGTAGTGGTATCGACCGGCATGGTCTTGACCTCCATCACCTGCGGGTCGAAGAGCAGGGTGTCGACAACTCCCGCCGCTGAGATTCGCTGGATCGCAATCTGCGGAAGATGGTATGTACCGGCCTCGAAGGGTGCCAGGACGACGTCGCCGCGGAGATTGTACCGCACGGGACCCTTCCTGCCTTCGCGGATGGTTTTCAAAGTGTCGACCTGCCAGTTGCGGACGACGATCAGGGTATCGCCGAAGGCCTTGGAGTAGTCCTGCATGCGCAGCTGCGTCCCTTCGGCGACATCCTCGAGGGTGAAGCCGTAACGCAGCTGGTCGGCGACCAATATGGAATCCCGTTGCTGCAGCGGCTCGAGGAACGAGCCCTCCACCTCCTTCAGGCCCTGGGCCCGGGAGACGGACGGTGCGAGGAGCACCGCGATGAGTGCAGCTATGGACAGTTTTCTCATTTCCTGCTGAAAAATAGCATAAGGCGGCTGACATAGTCCTCGCCGGTGGCGATGTCAATATTGTCAGTCCTGTATTTGTTGAAAAGCCGGTTCTCGTTCTCCGCAACTGTGCGGAACCACCGCGAGTAGGCATCCCGGACCTTGCGGCTGCCGGTGTCCACCCATGCCTCCTCGCCGCTCTCGGAATCCTTGACATGGACGAGGCCGACGTCAGGGATTTCGCGCTC
>JBGUGW010000353.1:0-1939 GCA_045111695.1 Candidatus Cryptobacteroides sp.
TCCTTCCACTGGATACCGAGCACGCGCAGCTGTGATTTCTGGATAGGGAATCCCGGATCGATGAAAAGGACCTTGTCCTTGCCGGGGATACGCTGCGTTACGGCGATGAACGAGCCGAAAGAGGCCGCTACGGAGCCCGTGGTGGGCACGCAGCCACGCGGGTCGATATCGACGTCAATGAAAGCCTTCACGAAGCGTGAAGCGGCTTTCTTGAGCTCCGCCACTCCGGCAGCGGCCGGGTACTGCGAGCCGATGCCGCTGTCAAGGGCCTTCTTCTCGGCCTCGACACCGTACTTGTTGATCGGCAGGCCGGGCGATCCCTGGTCCATGCGGATGAACGGGATACCGGTTTTGTTCTCCAGGTACTGGGCCACCAGCAGGACTTCGCCGATGGTGGCGGTGGATAGGTTGGCCACGCTCTGCGCCCGGCAGGCTTCAGCCACGAGTTCTTCGCTGAATATCTTCATCGTCAAGCTTTTCTGATATAATCAGCGACCCAGTCGCCCACCTCGGACGTGCTGCGTGCGGGTACTCCCTCGCCCGCAAGGTCCTCGGTGACATATTTCGCGTCGATGGATGCGGCCACGGCCTCGCGGATAGCTTTGCCCTCCGCCATCAGGCCGAAGGCATACTCGAACATCATCGCCGCGGAAAAGATGGTTGCAAGCGGATTGGCGATGTTCTTGCCCGCCGCCTGGGGATAAGAACCATGGATGGGCTCGTAGACACCGGTGTGCTCCCCTATCGATGCCGAAGCAAGAAGGCCCATCGATCCGGAGATGACGCTGGCCTCGTCGGTGAGGATGTCGCCGAAAGTATTCTCGGTGACAATGACGTCGAAGAATTTCGGGCAGCGGATAAGCTGCATGGCGGCATTGTCGACATACATGTAATCCACCTTAACCTCCGGCCAGGAAGGCTCCATCTCCTGGGCGACCTGGCGCCACAGGCGCGAGGACTCCAGGACGTTGGCCTTGTCCACGACCGTCAGGTGACGGCGGCGGCGCATGGCGTACTCGAAAGCAAGCTTGAGTATGCGCTCGATCTCGTAGCGGTGGTAGATGTTGGTGTCGTATGCGGTGTCACCATTGTCCATGCGGCCCTTCTCGCCGAAATACATGCCACCGGTCAATTCCCTGATACAGAGGAAGTCCGCGCCGTCCACGAGCTCCTCCTTGAGGGGGCTCTTGTGGACCAGCGGCGCGAAGGTCTCGACCGGACGGAGGTTGGCATAGAGGCCAAGCTGCTTGCGCATGGCCAGCAGGCCCTGCTCCGGACGCACCTTGGCGGTGGGGTCGTTGTCATACTTCGGATCGCCTACTGCACCGAAAAGCACGGCGTCGCACTCCAGGCAGATCTGGTGAGTCTCCTCCGGATAGGCCGATCCGTATTCGTCTATTGCGCAGGCACCGGCCTTGGCGAACTTGTATTCCACTTCGTGTCCGAAACGGGCGCAGATGGCGTCCACGGCCTTCTTGGCCTGGTTCACCACTTCCGGTCCGATGCCGTCTCCCGGCAGTTCAGCAATCTTGAGTTTCATTATTTCAGTGTCGTTAAATCCAGATTTTCAATGATGTTGAGCATCTTGACCGTGGCCTTGATGGCAGCTTCGGTCTGGTCGGAATCGATACCTCGCGTCTTGAATTCGTGACCGTCCATGTCCCAGACGATGGTGGTCGCGACGAGGGCGTCGGTCTTTCCTCCCGGAGGGATGGTCACCTGGTAGTCCGCAAGGAGCGGATGCTTCTTGCCCAGGCGGTCATAAATCTTCCAAAGGGCCTTCATGAAGGCGTTGTACTGTCCGTCTCCGTTGGAGCTGGTCTCGTATTCGGTCCCGTCGATGCTGACCTTCAGCATCGCTGCTGGCTTCATGCCCTTGGTGAGCTGGAGGGAATAGTTCTCAAAACGGATGTTGTCGTTGTTGGAATGTCCGCTCTTG
>JBGUGW010000354.1:0-5436 GCA_045111695.1 Candidatus Cryptobacteroides sp.
GACTTCATGAGCACCAGCTTCATCTCCATCATGGTTCCGATCCTCGCCCTCGGCTTCATCATCCATATCGTCTATGGATGCTGGCTCTCCTGGCAGAATATGAAGGCCCGCGGAGGCTGGAAGCGCTATGAGGTGGCCAGCAAGGCCGGCGCCGATTCCTGGTCCGCCAAGAACATGCTGATCCTCGGTATAATTATCCTCGGATTCATCGCCTTCCATCTCACCCATTTCTGGGCCAAGATGCAGCTTCCCGAGATGTTCGGAGTGGGCAATTATGAGAACAATCCCTATCTCCTTCTGAATGTCACCTTCGGAAAATGGTGGGTTGTAGTCCTCTACATCATATGGTTCATCGCTGTGGGTCTGCACATCACGCATGGATTCTGGAGCATGTTCCAGACCATCGGCTGGAGCGGACAGACCTGGTTCAAGAGACTCAAGGTCATCGGCGTCATCGTCGCCGTCATCATCGTCCTCCTGTTCGTCACCACCGCGATCAATGCCTTCATCCAGGCCAACTTCGTAGCCTAGGACGATTAAATTTGTCCATAACATATTTTTTGTGTACCTTTGCGGTCCCTATTTTGTGTAGGGATCGCAATTTTATTTATTAACTAATTAAAGATCAAGACAGTGGACACACTAAGCTACAAGACAGTCTCGCTTAACAAAGCGACTGTGAACAAAGAGTGGGTTGTCATTGATGCTACAGATCTTCCGCTTGGCCGCCTCGCTGCCCGCGTCGCCCTTGTCCTCCGTGGCAAGAACAAGCCCGGCTTCACTCCCAACGTCGACTGCGGTGACAACGTCATCGTCGTCAACGCCGAGAAAGTCGCCCTCAAGGGCAACAAGATGACCGATCGCGTGTACATGCGCTACACCGGTTATCCGGGTGGACAGCGTTTCACCACGCCTAAGGAGATCCTTCAGAAGAGACCCGCTGAATTGGTCCGGAGAGCAGTCAAGGGTATGCTCCCGAAGACCCGTCTTGGTGACGACATCCTCGGTAACCTCCATGTGTATGCAGGTCCCGAGCACCCGCACCAGGCCCAGAACCCTAGAGTTATTAAGTTGGACGAAATTTAAACAGAGCAAATGGAACAGATTCACGCCCTTGGAAGACGCAAGGCAGCTGTTGCTCGCGTTTATCTCGCAGCCGGTACCGGTGAGATCCTCATCAACGGCCGTAGCCTTGAGAGCTACTTCGCCGAGGATTCCCTCCGTTACATCGTGAACCAGCCCTTCTCGGTGACCAACACCGAAGGCCAGTTCGACCTCAAGGTCAACGTCGTTGGCGGTGGCATCAAGGGTCAGGCCGAGGCCATCAGGCTGGGTATCGCACGCGCCCTCTGCGAGGCTGACAAGGAAGCTTACCGTTCTGCGCTCAAGGCCGCCGGTTTCCTTACCCGCGACGCCCGCGAGGTCGAAAGGAAGAAGCCCGGACAGCCCGGTGCCCGCAGACGCTTCCAGTTCAGCAAGCGCTAGTATTTACAAAGCTGTTTTACAGATTGCACAGTCCGGTTCCGAAATCTCCGGATCTTTGGATGGATGCGAATCCGACCTGGCTGCCGGGAGGTTGCCGAGACTGCGGAAAAGACGGGAGACTGACAAGGTCACTACTCCGGTCTTGATGAAAAGAGAACAAAAAAGAAAAAGAACAAAACAACAATGTCTAGAACAAATTTCCAGGAATTGCTTGATGCAGGCGTTCACTTCGGACATCTCGCCAGGAAGTGGAACCCCAAGATGGCTCCGTATATCTTCGACCAGAAGAACGGCATCCATATCATTGACCTGCACAAGACCGTCGTCAAGGTTGACGAGGCTGCAGAGGTCATGAAGGAGCTGGCCAAGTCCGGCCGCAAGATCCTCTTCGTAGCCACCAAGAAACAGGCCAAGGACATCGTCTCGGAGAAGGCTGCCGAAGTCACCATGCCTTCGATCACCGAGCGCTGGGCCGGTGGCATGCTCACCAATTTCCCCACCATCCGCAAGGCCATCAAGAAGATGAGCACCATCGACAAGATGAAGGAGGATGGTACTTTCGAGAAACTCGCCAAGAGAGAGCGTCTCCAGGTCGACCGCCAGAGGGCCAAGCTGGAGAAGAACCTCGGTTCCATCAGGGACATGAGCCGTCTCCCTTCGGCTGTCTTCGTGGTTGATGTACAGAAGGAGGCCAACGCCGTCAAGGAGGCCAACCGTCTGAACATTCCGGTTTTCGCTATGGTTGATACTTGTTGCGATCCCACCCCGATTGATTATGTGATTCCGGCCAATGATGACGCCACGAAGTCTATCGAGTGCATCATGAATGTACTCTGCAAGGCCATCCAGGAAGGACTCGAGGAGAGGAAGCTCGAAAAGGACAAGGAAGCCGCCGAAGAGGAGGCTGCCGTGAAGCCCACCGCCAAGAAGCTCCGCGCCCGCAAGGGTGCCAAGCCCGTCGATGTCGAGGCTGAGGCCGAGGCTGCCGAAGAGGTCGCCGAGGCTCCTGCCGCCCCCGCCGAGGAGGCAGAATAAAAGCTCTGTTTAACATTAATATTTGACGAATATGCAGATTACCGCAGCAGACGTAATGAAATTACGCAAGATGACCAGCGCCGGCATGATGGATTGCAAGAAGGCTCTCATGGAGGCTGAAGGCGACTTCAACAAGGCTATGGACATCATCCGCGAGAAGGGCAAGCTCGTAGCCGCCAAGCGCGCTGACCGCGAGACCTCCGAAGGCGCCGTCAAGGCCCGCATCAACGGTAACAAGGGTATCCTTGTCTGCCTTGGTTGCGAGACTGACTTCGTCTCCCGCAACGAGGCCTTCCAGGCCCTCGCAGAGGCTATCGCCGACGTCGCCATCGCCAACTGCCCCGCCGATCTCGAAGGCCTCAAGGCCTGCAAGATGGCTGACGGCCTGACCGTCGCCGAAGCAGTCGAGGAGCAGACCGGCAAGACCGGCGAGAAGCACGTCCTCGCTTACTATGCCCTCGTGGAGGCTCCTTTCGTGAAGGAGTACATCCACAAGGTCAACGGCAAGCTCGGTTCCCTCGTTGGTTTCAACAAGGTAGTTCCCGAGGATGTCGCCAAGGGTATGGCCATGCAGGTCGCTTCCATGAACCCCGTCGCCGTCTCCGCAGCCGAGTGCCCTCAGGAGGTTATCGACAACGAGCTCAAGGTCGCTACCGAGAAGACCAAGGAGGAACTTGTGAAGAAGGCCGTCGACGCCGCCCTTTCCAAGGCCGGTATCAACCCCGCCCATGTCGACAGCGAGGCTCACATCGAGTCCAACACCGCCAAGGGCTGGCTGACCCCCGAGCAGGCCGACAAGGCCCGCGAGATCATCAAGACCGTCGGTGAGGAGAAGGCCGCGAACCTTCCCGCCCAGATGGTTGAGAACATCGCCAAGGGACGTCTGAACAAGTTCTTCAAGGAGAGCACCCTCGAGGAGCAGGAGTACACCATGAGCGACGACAAGAAGTCCTGCAAGCAGGTCCTTGCCGAGGCCGACAAGGAGGCCAAGGTCGTCTGCTTCAAGAGGTTCTCCCTCAACGACTAATTATTCAACACGAATATTGCTTAAATGGCCCGCTGTTTGCGGGCCGTTTTTGTTATATTTGTACCCGTTATGATTCTTAAGAGTCTTGCAAGGGATACGGCGGTTTACGGGCTGGTCAGCATCGTAGGCAGGTTCCTGAACTATCTCCTGGTGATCCTGTATACGTACAAGATCCCGGCGGAGAGCGGTGGTTACGGCATAGTGACCAATCTCTACGCATATACTGCCTTTTTCTTTGCCTTGCTCACCTTCGGCATGGAGACGACCCTCTTCCGCTTCGCCAACAAGGCGGATGCGGACGAGAAGATGGTCTGCAGCAACGCCATGAGGATGGTCGGACTGGTGGGACTCGCATTCCTGGCAGTCGTCTTTTTCCTGCTGAAGCCCATTTCCGAGGGCATGGGTTATGAAGCCCATCCCGAGTATATCGGTATCTTTGCCTTGATTACGGCACAGGACGCCTTCCAGGCCGTGATGTTCAGCCGCCTGCGCCAGCAGCGCCGGCCGCTGCGCTTCGTGGCGCTGAAGTTCGCTTTCATCATCCCGAGTATCCTTCTCAACCTCTTCGTGTTCCTCTTGATGGACAAGATTCCGGCGCTGCACGGTACTTTCGTGCATTTCGACTATGGGGTCGGTCTTATCTTCTTCATCAACCTTTTCTGCACGACGCTGGTGTCCTTCCTGTTCATCCCAGAGATGCGGGAGATCACTTACGGCTTCGACAGGCAGCTTGCCAAGCAGATGCTCATCTACGCCTGGCCCCTGCTGCTGCTGAACCTCGTCGGGATCCTCAACCAGGTGGCTGACAAGATCCTGGTGCCTTACCTGATGAGAGGGGAGGAGGGAATGGTCCAGCTGGGCATTTACGGCGCATGCGTCAAGATAGCGATGATCATGTCCCTTCTTACGCAGGCTTTCCGCTATGCGTACGAACCGATAGTCTTTGCTGACGATAAGGACAAGAACAGCCCCGCCACCCTTGCCGACGGTACGATGTATTTCATCGTCTTCACCCTGCTGGCATTCCTCGGCGTGATGGTCTTCATGCCTGTCCTGCAGCATTTCGTGGGTGAAGGTTACCGCGAAGGCATCGGAGTCATCCCCATAGTCATGATGGCCGAGATATTCATGGGTGTTTATTTCAACCTTTCGTTCTGGTACAAGCTTACCGACCAGAACTGGTGGGGCGCGGTCATCAGCACCATCGGAGTGGCCGTGATGATCGCCATCAACGTCATATTCGTTCTGAAGATCGGCTACTGGGCCTGCGCCTGGGGCGGCTTCGCCGGCTATGGCATCTCGATGATCCTTAGTTATTTCATAGGACAGAAGAAATATCCCATACATTATGACCTTAGGGGCATAGGCCTGGCGGTCCTGGTGGCCGGGGGCGCCTACGCCGCCCATGCGGCCATAGTCCGCGCCGGTGTCGGCCCCATCCTCAGCATCATCCTCGGCTGCCTGCTCATCCTTTGCTACGGCGCGGTCATGTTCCTCTACCTCCGCCGGGCACGGCAATAAAACAAAAAAAGCACTTACGAAAACCGTAAGTGCTTTTTCAGATCCTTAAGTGGAGATAGTCGGATTCGAACCGGCGACCCCATGCTTGCAAAGCATGTGCTCTACCAGCTGAGCTATACCCCCGCAACATGTAGTCCCTGGCAGAGTTGAACTGCCGACCTCCACATTATCAGTGTGGCGCTCTAACCAACTGAGCTAAGAGACTATATATATTGAAAAGACAAGTACAAGAGCACGTTGAACGTGCCTTGTGACACTCGAACCGACAGCGTCATCTCGATCTCTTCGTCGCGTCAGCACAAACTCCAAAAAGGAGGTGTTCCAGCCACACCTTCCGGTACGGCTACCTTGTTACGACTTAGCCCCAA
>JBGUGW010000355.1:0-2953 GCA_045111695.1 Candidatus Cryptobacteroides sp.
GACTTCCTCAAGAATCCCCGCAAGTATACAGCCCTCGGCGGCAAGATCCCCAAGGGAGCCCTGCTCGTGGGCCCTCCCGGCACCGGCAAGACCCTTCTGGCCAAGGCCGTCGCCGGAGAGGCCAACGTCCCGTTCTTCTCGATCTCCGGTTCTGACTTCGTGGAGATGTTCGTGGGTGTGGGCGCGTCCCGCGTGCGCGACCTCTTCAAGCAGGCCAAGGAGAAGGCTCCATGCATCGTGTTCATCGACGAGATTGACGCGGTGGGACGCGCCCGCGGCAAGAATGTCGGATTCTCGTCCAACGACGAGCGTGAGAACACCCTCAACCAGCTCCTTACCGAGATGGACGGTTTCGGCACCAATACCGGAGTCATCGTGTTGGCCGCGACCAACCGTGCCGACATCCTCGACAAGGCCCTGATGCGCGCCGGCCGTTTCGACCGCCAGATACATGTTACGCTCCCGGACCTCAACGAGCGCAAGGACATCTTCCAGGTTCATCTCAAGGGCCTCAAGCTCTCCAAGGACTTCGACCTCGAGCTCATCGCCAAGAACACTCCGGGCTTCTCCGGTGCCGATATTGCCAATGTCTGCAACGAAGCGGCCCTGACCGCCGCCCGAAAGGGCAAGTCAGACATTGACAACCAGGATTTCTCGGATGCCGTGGACCGTGTGGTCGGTGGCATCGAACGCAAGAAGACCATCATGAGCCCCGAGGAGAAGCGCCTCACGGCCTATCACGAGGCGGGCCACGCAGTGGCCGGATGGCTCCTTCCCGGATGCGACCCCGTCCTAAAGGTCAGCATCATCCCTCGCGGACAGGCGTTAGGACTCACTTGGAGCCTGCCTGACGAGAAGGTCATGATATCCCGTTCAGACCTCATGGACGACATGTGCTGCCTTGTCGGCGGCCGTGTCGCGGAGGAGATCGTCAACGACGGTGTGCCTTGCACGGGCGCCCTCAACGACTTCGAGCGCATGACCAAGATGGCCTATGCCATGGTCACCTATTACGGCATGAGCGAGAAGGTCGGCAATCTCTCCTTCTACAACATGTCCGACGGCTACGACCTCACCAAGCCTTACAGCGAGAAGACCGCCGAACTCATCGACGCCGAGGTCAAGTCCCTGGTCGACCGTGTGACCGAGCGCACCCGCAAACTCCTTCTTGAGAACTGGGAAGGCCTCGACAAACTTGCGCAGCAGCTCATCACCAAGGAAGTCATCATGGCCGAGGACATCGAGGCCATCTTCGGCCCCAAGGCCGGCAAGCACGGCGAGGAGAGACTCGCCGCCAAGGATGATGCAGAGAAGGCTGAGACCCCTGCAGAAAAAGAAGGAAGTGATGAATAACCTTACAGTCCGCACCCTTTCCGGTATTGGCTTCGTGCTCATCATGCTGGCGGGACTGCTGGTGGACAAGTTCCTGTTCGCCGCCCTCGTCCTTTTCATCATGACCGTCATGATGAAGGAGTTCTACCGGATGACCATCGGCGATGAGTACCGTACCCAGCAGGTCCTGGCCATAATAGCAGGATGCATCATGTTCGTACTGGTGTTCCTGAACTGCGCATTCCACGTGTCGGGCAAGTTCCTGAGCCTGACCATGGTTCCCGTCATCATCCTGATGATCAGCTCGCTGTATGCCAAGGACCGCGCGGACTTCAAACGGCTGTCGCATATCTATACCGGCCTGATATACATCGCTGCACCACTCTCGCTGGCCAACCTCATCGCCTTCCAGGGAGGGGAGTTCAACGCCCTGCTGCTGCTCTGCTTTTTCGTGATCATCTGGTGTTCGGACATCGGTGCGTTCGCGGTTGGCTGCACCATCGGGCAGAAATACGGCAAAAAACTCTGGCCTGAGATTTCCCCCAAGAAGTCCTGGGCCGGATTTTGGGGAGGCATGGCCTTCGCCGTGCTGGCGAGCCTCATTCTCAGGATGACGGGTTTGCTGCAGCTTCCGGTGATACATGGCATCATACTGGCCGTTATAATGCACATAGCCGGCGTGTACGGAGACTTGTTCGAGTCCCAGTGGAAGCGCGCGAGCGAAGTCAAGGATTCGGGCAGGATCATCCCCGGACACGGCGGCATGCTCGACCGTTTTGACAGCGCCATTTTCGCCGTTCCGGCCGGCGCCATCTACCTCTCATTGCTCAACCTTCTCTGACCATGCACATTGATCACAATTCATACGGATCCGTGGCATTGGCCTACATCATTGGCGCCATCGCCATAATCCTCTTCCGCCAGGTCTTCCATACCCCCTGGGTCTTCTGGGTGCTGACGGCCATAGTGCTTATGATCCTCTTCTGGCAGACGCTGTTCTTCCGGGTGCCGGATCGGGAGAAAGCAGGCTCTGGTGATGTCGTCACCGCCGTGGCGGACGGGCGTATCGTCATCAATGAGAAGGTTTTCGAGCCGGAGTTCCTGCAGCGCGAATGCATACAGGTCTCGATCTACATGAATTTCTTCGACGTCCATGCCAATTTCTGGCCCGTGGACGGTGTGGTGACCTACTACAAGTACCATCCGGGCGAGCATTTCCTGGCGTTCAAGCCCAAGGCTTCCGAGGAGAACGAACACGCTTGTACCGCCATCCGTACGGACGGTGGCAAGGATATGATGTTCAAGCAGTTGGCAGGTACTTTCGCACGCAGGATAGTGTGCTATTCAGTGCCCGGCATGCGCACCACGGCGGGGGAGCAGTGCGGCATCATCAAGTTCGGGAGCCGCATCGACATGTTCTTCCCGACCGATGCGGACATAAAGGTTAAGATAGGCGACAAGGTCCGCGCCTGCGAGAGCGTCATCGCCCTTCTATAAGTTCCAGCAGGCGGTCTACCGCCTCGGTGTCCGGAACATGGCGCAGGACGGGTTCCTTGCCGTGATATATGGACACTTTGTGGTTTCCCTCTCCGACATATCCCCAGTCAGCGTCGGCCATCTC
>JBGUGW010000356.1:0-4557 GCA_045111695.1 Candidatus Cryptobacteroides sp.
TCCGGACAAGGTCACCCTCTGGCTTGTCGACAACCCCACCGACTTCTGCTGTCCCAACCAGGTCAAGGTATTCTCCAAGTTCGGCAACCGCCACAAGCGACGCCATCAGGGCTGCGACCTGCCGCTCAAGACCGGAGACCCGGTCCGTGCCGCTTTCGCCGGCAAGGTCCGCATCTCCGACTGGTCCCGCGGCTACGGCAACCTCATCGTCATCCGCCACGAGAACGGCCTTGAAACGGCCTATGGGCATCTGTCAGAGCGTAAAGTCAAGGAAGGCGACTGGGTCACCGCCGGCGACATCATAGGTCTCGGCGGCTCCACAGGCCGCTCCAGCGGCCCGCACCTGCATTTCGAAACGCGTTATATGGGATACGCGTTTGATCCCGAATGGCTGATCGACTTCGAGTCAGGCACGCTGCGCAGCGGCGTCTTCACCCTCAACAAGCGCTACCTCAACGAGAACAGCAACTACGTTCCCGAGTCCGAGGAAGAGGAGGAGGAGATCCTTCTCGCCGAGGTCGAGGACCGCGAGGCAGAGGCCAAGAAAGCTGCGGAGCAAGCTGCCCGCCAGTTCCACACGATCAAGTCCGGCGACACGCTCGGCGCCCTGGCCGTCCGCTACCACACAACGGTCCGCCAGCTCTGCGCATGGAACGGCATCAAGCAGACCACCACGCTGCGCATCGGCCAGCGTCTCAGGGTCCATTGACCCCTCCGGCACCAAAAGTCAATGAAAAACCCCTGCGGGATCCGCAGGGGTTTTTGTTTATCGGAGAGAGTGTTTACACACCCATGATAGCCTTGACGAGGAAGTATACCAGAGGGACTGTGATTGCGAACACTCCGATGATGTCGAGGAGAACGCCGGCCTTGATCATCTTCGTAATCGGTATGTAACCGGAAGAATAGGTGATGGCATTCGGAGGCGTCGAGACAGGCAGCATGAAAGCAAGTGATGTACAAAGAGCCATGACGACGCAGACCGGAACGGGGCTGAAACCAAGCGATACGGCAGTAGCGATGGCGATAGGGCCCATCAGGTTGGCGACTGCAGTATTGGAGGTAAGCTCGGACAGCAGAAGCGAGGTGACTGCGAACAGCGTGAGGAACAGATACTCGGACGGATGACCGCCGAGGGCGTTGGTCAGGGACTCGCCGATCCACTGCGACAGACCGGTGGAGAACACCATTCCGCCGATGGACAGACCGCCGCCGAAGAGCAGCAGGGTGCCCCAGTCGATACCCTTGACTCCGTCCTTCCAATTCAGGGTCATTTCACCCTTCTTGATGTCAACGGGCATCAGGAACAGGAGAAGACCGCCGACCATAGCTGCGATGGCCTCGGGGAAATGGGCGTTGTATGTTTTCACGAAATCCGGATTGACGGCGTCGGGATTGATGTTCTGGATGGCACTGAGGATACCGGGGGTTACCCATAGAACGACAGCCACGATGAAAGCGACCAAAGTGTTCTTCTGGGCGCGGGTCCATTTGCCAAGTCCCCTCTTGTGCTCCTGGATGAACTCCTGTGCACCGTCGATGTGCTTGACGTCTGCAGGGAACATCTTGCCGAGCACGAAGTAAGTGACGATGAAATAAAGGATCATGGCGATGAAGCCCCAGATCATCCAGTTGAAGAAAGTAATCTGAGGTGCATCGGGAGCCAGCTCCCTGATGAAGCCGATCATGATGATGTTCGGAGGGGTTCCGATCGGGGTGAGGACACCTCCGATGGAGCAGGCGTATGCGGTCATGAGCATCAGACCGGTAGCGTATTTGTAGTTTCTCAGGTCGATTTCCTTGCCGTTGGCCGCCATCATCTCGCGGATAGCCTCAAGCAGACCGAGGGCGATGGGGAACATCATGGCAGCGGTAGCGGTGTTGCTGATCCACCCGGAGCAGAGCATACATGCCAGGCCGATGGCCAGGAAGATGCGACGCGGCGAATCGCCCACCCATTTCATCGACATGATACCATAGGCGATGCGCTTGTCAAGGCCGTTCACCATCATGCCCTTGGCAATGAGGAAACCGCCCATGAACAGGAAGATCATCGGGTTGGCAAAGGACTTGAAGGCATCCGTCGCCGACACTACGCCGAAGATGACGCAGAGAGTAGGTCCGATAAGGGATGTGACGGGGATGGGTACCGGCTCGCAAATCCACCAGAAAGCCACAAACGTCACGATTGCGAGGAGTTTGTGGGCCTCAGGAGACAGACCGGCAATAGGAATTAAGTAAACCAGAAGCGCACAGATGGGGCCGAAGATAGCTCCGATGATGTGGCGCTTGCGGTCGAAGGAAGATTCCTGTGCAAGTGCTGCACTGTTTTGATTAAGGTTGCTCATAATTGTATTTAAGAAAAACTGATCTTCGCAAATCGGGCACTAAAATAGCAATTTTCCGTTAGAAACGGATATATGTCATGAACCAAAGATCGTTGTACTGAGGCGTCGCAAGCAACCTGTTCTCATGATGACGGAACTCAAGCTGGAAGTTCAGGTTCTTGTGAAGACGGAAGTTCATGCAGGCTGAATACATGTCATGACTGGTTTCCGCATTTGCCGCGGCACGGAACTCATCCCACTTGGCATAAACTTTAAACCAGTCCGTAACGGGTATACCCGCAGTGAAATACAGTGCATCGGCCGCACCGCTCTGTTCCTTCTCACCGCCGATGGTAGTTGCATACTCGGCGCGAAGCGTCCAGTTGTTGACATCATATTTGAAGCCGGCGCTGAAGCGCTCACGCTTGAGGGTCACTCCGGAAGCGTTCACCCAGTCTCCCTTCCAACCGAAAGCACCTATATACAGGCCTTTGATAGGCTGGATCTGGATGGTTCCGATGATGTCTTTAGCCCTGTTGGCATCGGCCAGATTGATGCCCTGGCCGTTATACAGGCCCAACTGATAATGGAGCAGGCGATACTGGTCATCAGCCATGGGGAACAGGTCTCCCTGGACCTGGATACCCTGGTCGCGTCCGCCCATATTGGCTTCTCCGAGACGGTCTCCCATTCCGGCCATCTTCTGGACGAGGAGGGAGAAATCACCCACACCCACATCCCAAGGGTTCATCGGATTCTCGAAGGTGAAGGCGCGCTTGAACTGGCCCATCTTCACGGAGAACTCCTTATACTTCGCCCACTCGATGAAATAATCCTTCACATGGGGGCTCGTACCGTTCGCCTGGAACTGGATGCGGTAATTGAAGTCTTTGAAAATACTGCCGTCCACATAAAGGCGGATAAGCCGGCAGTTGAATCCCGGACCGCCGTGCGCACCCTCCTGGTCCGTGTATTTGTAGCTGCCGATGATGTAGCCGCCCACCTTGGGAGTGCTCATGTAATCGGACACCTTATAGCCATATTCCGGTTTCTGACTCTCCTGTGCGAAGGCGGAAAAACACACGGCGGACAAAAGCGTCGCCAATAAAACGATAGTTTTTTTCATATACATTGTGAATTGATATTGATTATGCAAACGGGAATATCTTGGTGAGCCAGAAGAAACCGAAGATCAGGCCGATGACGCCGATGATGGCGCCGACCTTGATCATGTCCCGGCTCTCCACCAGGCCGGTGGAGGAAGCGATGGCATTCGGAGGGGTTGAAATCGGGAACAGCATTGCGACTGAGGCCGCCGTGGCGATGAATACGATCATGGCCTGCGAACCGCCCAGGGCCATGAACGAGTCGTGGTTGGCGGCGGAAGGGTCTGCCATGCCCTCGGCGACGACGATCAGGATGGGAATCAACAGCGAAGCCGTAGCGGAGTTGGAGATGAAGTTCGACAGGAAGTAGCAGACGATGCCCGCGATGACGAGCACGACTACGACGGACATGCTGCCGAAAGGAATGGCCTCGATGAGGACACTGGCAAGGCCCGTACCCTGAAGCGAGGTACCGAGGGCGAAGCCTCCGGCGACGAGCCAGAGGACCGTCCAGTTGATCTCCTTGATATCCTCCTTGGTGAAGATGCCGGTGGCGGTCAGGACTGCCAGCGGGATGAGTGCGACTATGTTGGAGTTGATGCCGGTCAGCTGCTCGGTGGCCCAGAGCAGGATGGTGGCGCCGAAAGTGATCCAGACGACGGTGGTTTTCCAATCCTTCTTGCGCTTGTTCTCAGGGATGCGAAGGACGATCTCGTCGGACTTGAAGGGGAAGAAGATCTGGAGCAGGACCCACGCTATAAGGATCATGATGATCACGAACGGGATCATGTGGATGGCCCATGTATCGAAAGCCACTTCGCTGCCGGTCTCGTTCAGGAACCTGACGGCGGTGGCGTTAGGAGGGGTGCCGATGGTCGTGCCGATGCCTCCGAGGTTGGCGGCGACGGGGATGGAGAGGGCAAGGCCGATACGGCCTTTGTCATCCTTCGGAAGGGCCGCGAGGACCGGTGCAAGCAATGCGAGCATCATGGCAGCCGTGGCGGTATTGCTCATGAACATCGAGAAAACCGCAATGACGATGAGGAATCCGAGAAGGACCATCTTGGGCTTCTTGCCGAAAGGCTTGAGCAGGATGCGGGCCAGTGTGACGTCGAGACCGTATT
>JBGUGW010000357.1:0-2761 GCA_045111695.1 Candidatus Cryptobacteroides sp.
CCGACAGCGAGGTCAGCATCTACGACGGCCGTCACCTGGCCCAGAACGGCATGTTCGTGCTCCGTTCCCTGCTGCCCGCCGGCAAGACCGGAGTCGTCCTCGAGTGGTATTTAGAGCCGAGCATCTCCAAGGACTGGATCCGTCCGGCCAACATCGGTTTCTCCCAGGTCGGCTACTCCCCGGCACAGAAGAAGGTCGCCGTGGCCGAGCTTGACAAGAACGACACCCCCGCCAAGACCGCGAAGCTCCTTAAGGTCAATCCCGACGGCACCAAGTCCGTCGCCAAGACCATCGACGCCAAATTCTGGGGCGAGTTCCACTATCGCTACAACTATGTGCAGCTCGACTTCTCCGATGTAAAGGAGCCCGGTCTCTATTGCATTGAATACCAGGGTGTCGAGACCAACGCTTTCCCTATCGATAAGAACATCTACAGCGACAAGTGGCATCCTTCGATGGACGTTTCGCTCGTAGTCAACATGGACCATATGGAGGTCAACGAGGCGTACAGGATATGGCACGGACGCGCCAACATGGACGACGCCCTCCAGGCCCCGGCCAATGTCCGTCTGCATGACGGATATTCCCAGGGCGATGTCACCAATACCAAGTACCAGCCTCTCGAGCATATCCCCGGCCTCGCAGTCGGCGGATGGTACGATGCCGGCGACTTCGACATCCAGGCCAATTCCGTCCTTACCACCACCCTGGACCTTGGACATATCTGGACCGATTTCCGCCCCATGAGGGACCAGACCCTTATCGATGAGAAGACCCAGTATGCTGACATCCACGTTCCCGACGGCATTCCTGACAACGTACAGCTGATCATGCACGGTACGCTCAACATCAACGCCCAGATCGAGAACATCGGTTTCGTCGCCCAGGTCATCGGCCAGCCCGACATGCACCACTATCACCATCTCGGCGATGCCATGACTCTGACTGACGGCAAGATCTATGATCCTTCGCTCGCCCGCTACGAGGTTAAGGGTGACCGCTCCGGCACTCCCGATGACCGCTATGTGTTCACCAGCCGCTTCAGCCCCGGCGGAGTGATGTCCGACATCGTCTCCCTAGCAGCCGCATATCCCGCTCTCAAGGAGTACTTCCCGGAGGAGGCCGAGCGCTCCCTCAAGAATGCCTTGATGCTGTGGGACAAGTACTTTGAGGCAGCTGCTCCCAGCGCTAACCCTGCACCCCAGATGGGTAACAGAAGGGGAGGAATGGGCGGAGACCCCAGGCTTAACGCCGCCATCGAGCTCTGGTTCGCCACCGGTGACCAGAAATACAAGGATTTCTTCATGCCTCTGGTGGAGGCCCAGCTCCAGGCCAGGCCCGCGGCTCCCGCAGGTGGCCAGAATGTCGGCAATGCGGGATTCGCAATGCCGATGAACCTTACTTCCGCCCTCAGGCTCTATCCTTATATGGACAAGGCTTTCCAGGACAAGGTCAAGGCCCTCGTTCCGGACTATGTCAAGGCAATCACCTCCAACGGTCGTGACAATCCTTACGGCGTCGCCATCACCGGAGCCACCTGGGCCGGCAATGCCCAGGTCATCTCCAGCGCCTACAACTGCTACAGGATCTGGAAGCTCTTCCCGGACATGATCGATCCCGAGTTCGTCCTCGCCGGCCTGAACTACCTCTTCGGATGCCATCCTTACACCAATGTCTCGTTTGTCACCGCAGTCGGTGTCAACACCAAGAAGGTTGCCTACAGCAACAACCGCGCTGACTACTCCGTCATCCCCGGCGGTATCGTCCCCGGCCTCCTCGTCAAGGAGGACTTCTACGAGAACAAGGATGACTATCCGTTCCACTGGGGTGAGAACGAGTGCTGTATCAACACTGCTCCGCAGTATGTTGCGCTCTGCCTCGCCTGCGACGAGATCGTCCAGTACATGAACAAGTAAGTATGACGATATATTGCAAAAGCGGGACGGCCGAAGCCGTCCCACTTTTTTTATAGGATTTCAGTTTCAGCGAAATACACGTCCCGGAGGGACTTTGTGACAGGCTTTCCGTTGAGGGTGCATGTGCCTTCGAGGGGAAGGTCACGGCTGGAAGATCCGACACGGAAGGCATAGTCTCCTGGCGAGATGGTCCATCCTGCATCGGAATGCCATGCCAGCTGGTCCGCCGATACGGTGAAAATGACTTCCGCAGCCTGGCCCGGCTCAAGCGAGATGCGCTTGAAACCCTTCAGCTGGATGGGCTTCAGTGGCTGTCCGGACTTCGGAGAGACATAGAGCTGTACGACTTCGTCGCCTTTCACCTTGCCGGTATTGGTGACCTTGCAGCTGACCTTTACGAGGCCGTTCTTGGTCTTGGCTGAGGGCTGGACGGTGATGTCGCTGTATTCGAACGAAGTGTATGAGAGTCCGAATCCGAACGGATACGCCGCGCGCTCGGGCTCGACGCCGTTATTGTAGCAGTAAGGCTCAGTGCTCTCCGTGGCGGGATAGCTTACGCAGAGCTTTCCGGAAGGGTTGACCTTGCCGGAAAGGATGTCGCTGATGGCGTTGCCGCCTTCCTCGCCGGGGTAGAATGCCTGAAGGATGGCGGCGCAGCCGTCAGCGATCTCCGAGATCACTTCCGGACGGCCGCTGAACATGATCAGCACGACCGGTTTGCCGGTGGCTATGAGGTCTTTGACGAAATCCTCCTGGTCGCCGGGTAGGCGAATGCCGACGCGGCGGCGGCTCTCTCCGCAGAGATAGACGTTCTCGCCCATGGCGGCGACGATGACGTCGTTGCG